>NZ_JAJKHN010000002.1:0-133621 GCF_020982715.1 Bacteroides sp. 1_1_30 | reverse complement strand
CTCCTTTAAGGCTTTTAACGAAGGAGTACGTTTGAAAGACTGTATTCATCTGCAACAACAACTGACCGGGGTTAGGGTTAAGGCGCTTGCGGCGGATTCAATCTATGCCAATAATGCCAACCGGAAATTTTGTACAAAATATCATATAAGTACTTCCTTTAAGCGTAAGGGCAGAGCTGCCAAAGATGAGCCGCTTCGGAAAATCTTACGGTCGGAACTCAGCCGTGAAAGAGCTACCCGCCTGGAAGGAAGTTTTGGAACGCAGAAACAACATTACTCACTGGCCAGGATAAAAGCTAGAAACAGGAAAACGGAAGTACTTTGGATTTTCTTTGGGATACATACAGCCAATGCGGTATGTATGATAGAAAAGGTCGAAAAGAAAAAAAGAAAGGCAGCATAATCTAACTAAAATAACAGGAAAAACAGGAGAGGTTTTAACTTCCCCTAAAAAAGACATGTACATAATGCATGGGTGGGAAGGAAAAAATAAGAATATGTAAACAATATTCTACAAAAAAGATAGAAGACTGGGAGAGTTGAACGAAAAAATCAAGAGAAAAGCTCACGTAAAGCAAAGCTTTTCTCTTGATTTTTTAGAAAGAGGAACATTTACTGAATATCCCTAAGGAGAGAGCGTCAAAACAACTCTCCGATTTCTTTCAGGCACGGATTACACGAATTACATGGATAAGTTTATTCTCTTTCCTTGTTTATTCGTGTAATCCGTGCCTTAGTTATGTCGATTAGCAAGCTAAGTTTTGTTTTAAAAAACTTGCGTCAGAGCGTTTATCTTCCCAATATGTAAGATTAACGGGCGTTGACTATGATTCCTCCTCCTAGTAGCAATCCGTCTCCATAGAATGCAGCAGCCTGTCCGGGAGCAATGGCTGTTAATGGTTCATGAAGCTGCACGTGCAATAAATGATCCGATGTGACGGTAATCGTGCCATGGTTTTCCTGCTTGCGATAGCGTATCTTCACAATTATGTCAGAGCGATCTAAAGTACGCTCCTGATTTACAAGATTCCAATCTTTCAACCACATTTCTGTTTTTTCCAACGATGAAAGAGAAGCCAACATCACTTCATTCTTTTCAGGATCAATCTCTTTCACAAATACAGGACGATTCAGATGAATGCCCAAACCGCGTCTCTGCCCAATAGTATAAAAGGGATAGCCTTCATGCCAGGCAATAAAATTTCCCTTTTCATCGACAAATCTTCCTCTTCTGATTCTGTCAGACCAGGTCTGTTTATCGCTGCCCGATGTCTGACTATTGTTGATTGATGCCTCACTATTACTGACCGACATCTGACCATTTCTGACCAACCAGTCTTTTAAAAAGGTCCGATAGTCCATCGGGCAAAAACAGACACCAATACTATCCTTTTTGGTTGCCACCTTTCGAAAACCATGTTCAGCAGCCCAGGCACGGGCTTCAGCTTTCGTAATATCGCCCATCGGCAACAGCATCCTATTAAGAATATCCTGTTTCAATCCCCATAAGAAGAAGGTTTGATCCTTATCCGAATCGGCGGCGTACGTTATATAAAAGGTTTCATTTAGTTGTATATTCTGCGCATAGTGTCCGGTAGCAATATAAAAAATTCCCATTTCATCGGCAATCTTAGCAAGCAAAGGCCATTTCAGATAATTATTGCACAAGGTACAGGGGACCGGAGTACGTCCTGCCAGGTATTCCTGCACAAAATATTCAATAATCTGCCGGGCAAATATTTCACGGGCATCGTATGTTATATGCCGTATTCCTAAACGTTCTGCCAAATTACGGGCATCTTCCAAGTATTCTGTCGAACCATTCAATTCATAAAAACGGAAGGTTACCCCGATTACTTCATAACCGGCTTCCAGCAATCGCATAGCAGCAACAGAGCTATCTGTACCGCCACTCATTCCAAGCAATACGCGTTTGTTTTCCTCTATCATGCTGCAAAATTAAGTATTTTCCCGTATCTTTGTCAGTTAAAGCCTAAAAGAGAATGAAAGAGAGACCAACTAACGGACAAGTTATAATCGTTTTCACAGAGCATCCGATACTCGGCATATTGCTGATTCCGTATATTGCGGAAAGGCTGAACGATGGCACCTTGCAATTAGTGGAGCAAGCGTTTCACGCCTCTCCGGAAGCTATGAGCATAATGAGCGAAGCGGAAAGACAAGCTATCGATATCGCTTCATACTATACAGAAAAGTATCTGATGGGCCTCTACTCCCGTGAAAAAACAGTATCACGCTTTCTACATAAGCTATCCGAAGATCCGGAACGAATTAAAAATAATATTCGCCCGTTCATCGAAAAGAAGCTGTTGGAGATGCTGGCGTTGATACGGGAAAATGGACTGCCTTTTTATCAGAAACAAGCCGGTAGCAAAATCTTATACGCCCATCATATTTATCATATCAACCCTCACGACGTAGAAATTCGCGTAACGTTTCATGTTGACAGTAAAACGTTCCGTTATCAGTTGCAGTGTTATTATGAAGGGCAACCGTTCTCTTTGAGTGAGTTAAAACCGGTAGTTGTACTGACCTCCTCGCCGGCCACTCTATTATTGGGAATGGAGTTATATTTCTTTCCGCACATTGAAAGCGCACGTATCTTACCTTTCACAAAGAAAAGATCGATTAGCGTAGACGCTTTGCAGATTGAGAAATACATAGACAACATCGTTATTCCAATTGCACGTTATCACGATATCGAGACTCACGGTTTGAATATTACTGAAGAAGAATGTGCCTGTGAAGCTGTTCTCTCATTCGAAGATGCCACATACAACGGACAAGCATTGCAACTTGTCTTCCGCTATGGAGACCAGACATTTGCACCAGATAGTGCTAATGAAATGAAGAAAATCATTTATCGGAAAACATCCGGTGAAATCGGCTTTTTCCCGCGTAATATTACAGTGGAAGAACAAGCAGTCCAACTCTTAACGAATGCCGGTCTGCAACAACTCAATGCCACACACTTCCAACTATCCGCCAAAGCTCCGGAAAAGACAATTGTCGAATGGATCAACAATCATCGGGAGATGTTGCAGCAATCCTTTCACCTTACCAGTAATGTAGGGAATGCATTATATTGTCTGGATGAGATACGCATCGAGCAAAGCTGCGACGATGAGGTTGACTGGTTCGAACTGCACATCACTGTTGTTATCGGTAATCTGCGCATTCCTTTTTCACGTTTCCGCAAACATATCCTCGAAGAAAAGCGGGAATATCTGCTACCTGACGGGCGTATGATTCTCCTGCCTGAAGAGTGGTTCAGCAAATATGCGAACTTACTGGAGATGGGAGTACAAACAGAAAAAGGAATTCGGTTGAAACATGCATTTATAGGTGCCGTACAGACAGCTTTGGGTGAGGATGGAGTGAAAAAATTCCCCGCGAAGCAGCAAATACATAACGTTGCCGTACCAAGAACGCTTAAAGCAACGTTACGCCCCTATCAGCAGAAAGGATTCTCGTGGATGGTACACCTCCATAAACAAGGATTTGGCGGATGCCTGGCAGATGACATGGGACTCGGGAAGACTCTTCAGACTCTTACCCTGCTACAGTACATATATAAGCCATCCGCTCCCAAACAACCCGCTACCCTAATTGTAGTCCCCACATCGCTACTTCACAACTGGCGACGGGAAGCCAAGCGCTTTACAGGGCTCTCAATGATGGAATACAACAACACCGTGGCTATAGACAAGAAACGTCCGGAAAAATTCTTCGGTCATTTTCACTTGATCTTTACTACGTATGGCATGATGAGAAATAACATTGATATACTCTCTTCCTACCGTTTCGAATATGTCGTGCTCGATGAAAGCCAGAATATCAAGAATAGCGAATCGCTCACCTTCCGGTCGGCAATTCAACTGCAAAGCAAACACCGACTCGCACTAACAGGTACTCCTATCGAAAACTCATTAAAGGACCTGTGGGCTCAATTTCATTTTATACAACCGGACTTACTGGGCACGGAAAGTGCTTTCCAAAAGCAGTTCATAATGCCGATTCGCCAGGGAAACGAACGCGTACGAGTGCAGTTGCAACAACTGACTGCCCCATTCATCCTCCGCAGAAGCAAGAAAGAGGTAGCTCCGGAACTTCCTGAACTTACGGAAGAAACAATCTACTGCGACATGACTGAAGAGCAGAACACGTGTTACGAACAGGAGAAAAACAGCCTGCGAAACATACTTCTCCAGCACCCTCAAAGTACGAACAGGCTCCATTCATTTAGTGTACTAAATGGCATTTTGCGTTTACGACAACTCTCTTGTCATCCGCAACTCATTCTTCCTGATTATACCGGAACATCCGGAAAAACCGCACAGATAATCGAAACATTCGATACATTACAAAGCGAAGGACACAAAGTCCTAATTTTCTCTTCATTCGTCAAACATCTGGAGGTCTTGGCTGAAGCTTTCCGAGAACGAGGCTGGAAATATGCCCTATTAACAGGAGCAACCAACAACCGGCCTTCCGAAATCGCCCATTTCACCGAGCAAAAAGATGTTCAGGCATTCCTTATTTCACTAAAAGCAGGGGGTGTGGGACTCAATCTTACACAAGCCGACTATGTATTTATCATAGATCCCTGGTGGAATCCTGCCGCCGAATCGCAAGCCATCGCCCGTGCCCATCGTATCGGTCAGGATAAGCAGGTGATTGCCTATCGCTTCATTACACAAAACAGCATTGAGGAAAAGATTCTGCATCTGCAAGATGAGAAACGAAAACTGGCGGAAACATTTGTTGCCGACAGTGAGTCATTGCCTATATTAAGCAATGAGCAATGGGTAGACCTGCTCTAATAATACATAAAGCCTCAATCTATCACAGAGGTGTGTAAAATGTATTATTTCATCGTATTCCTGAATTTTTTTATCCATATACTCTTATTTTATCCGGTTATCTTTGTCACTGTGAAAATTATAAATAACCCGAAATAATAAATGTATGAAAAACAGGAGCATTACCTACCTATTACTATTTGGTATTTGCAGCATGTTGGCAATCATGCAATCATGCCAAAAAACAGACGACCTGGAAGCAGACATCAATTCTCTGAAAGACCGTGTCGCTGCTTTGGAAAAAGCAACGGAAGGACTGAATACTTCATTTGCCAGTCTGCAAGCCCTTATGCAAAAAAACAAAATCATTATCGGAATTACTCCGACTAAAGATGGCTTAGGATATTTGCTGGAACTTAGTGACGGAACAAGCATTAAAGTCATGGAGAGTGAAGCAGTACAAGCGTCTGTCCCTGAATTTTCCGTAGACGAAGAAGGCTACTGGATATATAAAACAAGTAATGATACAGATTTCAAATATCTGCCAGGAGCCGATGGAGAGAAAATATCAGCCTGGCCCCGTGATGGAGAAGGCAATGTGGTGGCAACTCCATTAATCAGCGTATCTTCCAGTGGATATTGGCAAGTGAGCTACGATAATGGACAAACATATACAAGCTTAGGAACTAAGGCCGAAGGTGGAAGTCAGGGAGGAACCAGCATATTCAGCAAGGTAGAATATAATGAAGCAAACCATACTTTCTCATTCACCCTGGCTGATGGTGAAAAAACATATACTTTCCCAGTAGACGACAGCTTCGGACTGATCATTTATGGTCTCAATGACGCTGAAAGTGAACAAGCTGTGCAAGTTTTTGCCCCCAATGAAAGCCATAAAGAGTATAAAGTAGAACAGAATGACGTGCAACAAGCTGCAATACAAGCTCCTAAAGGATGGGATGTTCTTTTATCCGAGAACTTATTAACTATCACACCACAAGCAACTGTTGTAAAAGACGTAGAAGAAACAATTAAGATTGTACTTACTTCATCAAAGAATTATATCCGTATTGTTTCTATTGAAGTGAAACAACTTTCCAATGAAACCGGAGCAAAAGCCTGGCAACAATTTGTAAACGCAGATCAACAAAATGTATTATTGGACTTTTCATACGCCGGATATAAACATGGTGAAATAGCTCCTCCTGAAATAGAAACATTAATAGCACAAGGATATAAAGTATACGATGTTACAGATCCCCAATATGGGGCTATCCCCAACGACGGCAAATCTGACAGAGCAGCTTTCATGAAGGTACTGGAAAAAATAGCAAGAGAAACAAAGCAAGAAGATCTCAATAATATGACAGATCGATATATTAAGGAAAACGCTAAAGCTATTATCTACTTCCCAGAAGGGAATTATATTCTACAAGATGAGGATTCTAAGGATCGCAGGATTCGTATATCGATGAGTGATATTGTTTTAAAAGGAGCCGGAAGAAACAAAACAACACTCGAAATGACTGCTGCAAATAATTCTCCCAAACCTACTGAGGAAATGTGGAATGCTCCTGTTATGATGGAGTTCAAACATAATACAGGATTAGGAGAATCAATTGGTGCTATCACTGAAGACGCTCCCATAGGCAGCAAAACCATAACGGCCAGTTTAACAGGAGTAAGTGCGGGCAGTTGGGTATGTCTCGTACTGGGAACCCCCAAGTTGGGAAACACGGATAATGATGTTATTAATTCCGAACTATCGCCTTATCAATGGCAAGATATTAAGGTACAACAAGGCATTACTCCCAATATCAAAACAAATGGTATTCAAATATTCGAATACCATCAGATTGAAAAGATTAGTGGTAACAGTATTACCTTTAAAGAACCCATCATGCATGCTATTAATAAAGATTGGGGATGGAATGTACATAAATTCGCCAATTATGCCAATGTTGGCGTAGAAGACCTTACATTTAAAGGACATGCCAAAGAGAAGTTTATTCATCACGGCTCTGACATAGATGACGGTGGTTTTAAGCTTATCGATTTTGTACGTCTGACCAATTCATGGATGCGCCGGGTTAATTTTGAAAGTGTTAGTGAAGCCATGTCAATCACAAGTTCTGCCAATTGTTCTGCTTATGACATCACTATTGGTGGTAATCGTGGACATGCTTCTATCCGCTCGCAAGCTTCTTCCCGTATCTTTATTGGAAAAGTAACTGAAAGCAGCAATGGCTACACACTTAGAAAAGGAGAAGGTCAAAGCACATTGATGGAATATAAAACAAACGTTGGTCAATATCACGCTTGCGGTGTTTCAAAGCAAAGCATGGGTGCTGTAATATGGAATGTGAAATGGGGAGATGATTCTTGCTTTGAATCACATGCCACACAGCCACGTGCAACATTAATTGACTGCTGTACTGGCGGTTTCATGCATTGGAGACAAGGAGGAGACTCTGCTCAAATGCCAAATCACATGGAGAATCTGACAATATGGAATTTCTATGCAACAAATGTACAAACAGATCAGGACATCGATACAGAAGGTAAATTTACCTGGTGGGATAGTAACGGCTTTTGGTGGAAATTTATGCCTCCTATCATTGTCGGTTTCCACGGAAGTCCTTTAGATTTTGATGCTACTCAAATGAAGCGACTCGAAAGTAACGGAACTGCTGTGGAACCATATTCACTCTATGAGGCTCAATTACGTAAACGTTTGGGATATGTTCCTTCCTGGCTATCCTCTTTAAAATAATAACTTTAAAACAATATAATCATGAAAAAAGTATGGAGTATGTTCATGTTATTGGCTGTATGCCTGGTAGCATGTACCAACATTGACGATTTGGAAGATGATGTAGACGCACTGAAAAAGCGCGTTACCGCACTCGAGACACAAGTACGTGATATAAATAGTAACACAGAAGCTCTTCGCGAACTTTATAATGAAGGAACATTTATTACTAATATAGAGGAAAAGTCTGATTCCTACACACTCACTTTGAGCAATGGAAAAACAGTAAATCTATATATGAAAAACGATAATAACCTGTTATGCCCTATTATCGGTATCGATTCAGAAGGCTACTGGACTGTTCTTTACAACAAAAATGAAACTCCGGAGCGTCTGACTGTAAACGGACAACCTGTGAAAGCTAATGGAGAGAGTGGCAAGACTCCTACATTTAATGTAGATAGTGAAGGCTACTGGCAGGTTAGCTATGATGAAGGAAAAAACTATGAATATATATACAAAGAAGGAACTACTGACAAAGTCAGCGCAACTGGTGACGGTTCCGCTCCGGCAGAAGACAAAAACTTCAAGAGTGTAACAGTAGAAAACAACGAACTGGTCTTAGTACTTGCAGGTGAGGATGCTCCAACCATACGTATCCCTATCATCAGCGACTTTGAATGTAGTTTTGCGGCTGAAGATTTAGAACAAATACAAGAGTTTTCTGCAGGTGAAACGAAAGAATTTACCATGACCATGAGAGGAGTAAAAAATACAATGATTACTGCTCCAGAAGGATGGAGTGCTAAATTCTCTAAGGAAGCTGGAAAAGAAAATGTATTGATTGTTACTGCCCCTGCATCAAGCGCAAAGATGATGACTCGTGCAACAGCTGATAACAGTACTGATATTGCGATATTGGCAACAAGTGGAAAGTATGCTATGATTGCAAAGATTCAGGTTAGTATTAAGAATCGTACGGATTATAAAGCCGATTTTGATCATGGTAAAGACATTACTATCGGCGGCATCACCATCAACAACCAAATTTATTCAGATGCTGACATACAAATATTGGATGCAACAGATGCCGATGTGGCACTTGACACTTACTTTAGTGCTACAATGAGTAAACCTGTTATACTGTTCCTCACAGGTACAGCACACAATTTTACCACAACCGGAGTAAAATCAATCAGCAATGATGTTATTATCATCGGTCGATATGATGACGAGCAAGTAACACTTCGTCCTATTAATTGCTGGAAATCATGCAAAGGAAAGCTACTTTTTAAGAATATAAAAATAGATTTAAGTGATCTCAATGGAGGTAGCAATGCTGGTTATTTTATAAATAATGCAGGCGTTATCAGCAAGGGAGACTTTACTGACATCTGCATTGACAACTGTCTGATTGCGAATGTCTTGAAACCAATTTATTACGATGCAGCACAAAAGACTTACTTTGGTATAGACAACATCTCTGTTCAAGACACTCGTATTGAAGTTAATGCTATCAAAATTGCCTTGATAAATATATATAAAGGCTTCAATTTAGGAGATTATAAAACTTTCAACTTCAAGAACAATATAGTGTATAGCCAGACACCTCAAGAAGGCGTGCAAATATTAAACTGGGCTACTGGTAATATACCTTTATCAGATGGTGTACTTTCTGCCGAAATTATAAATAATACTTTTGTCAACATGATAGGTAGCAATATATTCTTCAGATATCAAAAAGGAACATCATTGACTATAAGCAAGAATATCTTTGACGTAAGTCCGGAAGCAGAATTCGGTTCCTACTATTATTCTTTCTTAGAAAGTTGCACACCTCAAATAGATGTAACCGACAATATCGTATATGGCTTAACCAAAAATTGGAATTATTATCATACAAGTTCTTTAGTTAAAGAACCAACAAGCGGTAATAACATAACCAAGCACGCAACAGCTCCTATTACTCAATATGATTATGTAAATGGTATATTTACATTAGCTAGCGATGTAGCTGGTTATGGAGCAACAATTGAATAAAACTCTTTTACCAGTTTAATAATAAAAGCCGCATAACGAAAGTTATGCGGCTTTTATTTATCTAAATGTCATATCATCAATCAAGAAATCAGAAACAGGAGAAGCTACTACATCCGAAAAATACGAGTCTGGTTCAAAAAGAAAGTCCCTGCATCTGATGCATGACAGCACGACGACTCAGATCTGAAGCTCCTTTATTAATATTCAATACTTTACAAAAACATCTGCCAAGTTGAACAAACGATGGCTGGCTTAGCTAAAGCCACATCTTTTCCCCCACCACCTTGCGGAAAAACTTTTTTAATCTATCTTTGCACCCAAAACAACGCTACATGAAATACAAACTTATCGTGCTCGACCTTGACGGCACACTCACCAATTCTAAAAAAGAAATCACTCCCCGCAACAGGGAAACTCTAATACGTATACAAGAGCAAGGAATACGACTCGTATTAGCTTCCGGACGACCTACTTATGGTATTGTACCATTAGCCAACGAATTACGGATGAATGAATTCGGAGGTTTCATCCTCTCCTATAACGGAGGTGAAATTATCAATTGGGAAACAAAAGAGATGGTATATGAAAATGTGTTACCTAATGAAGTTGTTCCGATGCTCTATGAATGTGCCCGTACCCACCAACTAAGTATATTAACCTATGACGGAGCAGATATAATAACAGAAAACTCTCAAGACCCATACGTACAGAAAGAGGCCTTTCTCAATAAAATGGCAGTACGGGAAACAAACGACTTCCTCACAGAGATCACGCTTCCTGTAGCCAAATGCCTCATCGTGGGAGACGCAGATAAACTCATTCCGCTTGAAGCAGAACTTAGTCTCCGGCTACAAGGACATATTAACGTTTTCCGTTCAGAACCCTATTTCCTCGAATTAGTTCCGCAAGGAATTGACAAAGCTCTTTCTCTTGCTGTCTTATTGAAAGAAATAGGAGTAGCACGAGAAGAAGTCATAGCAATGGGAGATGGCTATAATGACTTATCCATGATTAAGTTTGCAGGACTGGGAATTGCTATGGGAAATGCACAAGAACCTGTAAAAAAAGCAGCAAATTACATCACTCTAAGCAACGAAGAAGACGGTGTAGCAGAAGCTATTGATAAGTTTTGCAGTCAACAATAACCAAACATTTACTTTCATGCCGACAAAATTTTAGTTTCTCGGTGAGAAACCTTTGGTTTCCCGTAATGAAACCATTGGTTCCCCGGTGTGAAACTTTTAGTTTCATACCGGGAAACTAATAATATTACCAGTAAAACAGCTCAAGAGCTAAAATCAACTCATCAAAGATAGAGCGCATATTCAGATTTTATACTAACTTTGCAGTTCCAATAAAACAAATATAAAATGTTATGGAACATCAACTTACCATTTACAACACCTTAGATAGAAAGAAAGAGTTGTTCGTACCGCTTCATGCACCTCATGTAGGCATGTATGTGTGCGGACCGACTGTTTACGGAGATGCCCATTTAGGACACGCCCGCCCGTCTATAACCTTCGATGTGTTATTCCGCTATCTCACCCACCTAGGATATAAAGTACGCTACGTACGAAATATTACCGATGTAGGTCATCTGGAACATGATGCCGATGACGGAGAAGACAAGATTGCCAAGAAAGCACGTCTGGAAGAGTTGGAACCAATGGAGGTTGTTCAATATTTCCTGAACCGCTATCATAAAGCAATGGAAGCACTGAATGTACTTTCTCCGAGCATCGAACCACATGCTTCAGGACATATCATTGAACAAATCCAACTGGTACAGAAGATTTTGGATGCCGGATACGCCTATGAAAGCGAAGGCTCCGTTTATTTCGATGTAGCCAAATACAACAAAGATCACCATTACGGAAAACTTTCCGGACGTAATTTGGACGACGTATTGAATACCACCCGTGACCTCGACGGACAAAGCGAAAAACGCAATCCCGCCGACTTCGCCCTTTGGAAAAAGGCACAACCTGAACATATCATGCGCTGGCCGTCTCCATGGAGCGACGGTTTCCCCGGATGGCACGCCGAATGTACCGCTATGGGACGCAAATACCTAGGCGAACACTTCGATATTCACGGAGGAGGAATGGACTTGATTTTCCCTCACCACGAATGTGAAATCGCACAATCGGTAGCCTCACAAGGTGATGACATGGTTCACTACTGGATGCACAACAACATGATTACCATCAACGGAACCAAGATGGGTAAATCACTCGGCAACTTCATCACTTTGGACGAATTCTTCAACGGTACTCATAAGCTGCTGGCACAAGCCTACACACCAATGACAATCCGTTTCTTCATCCTGCAAGCTCATTACCGCAGCACGGTAGACTTTAGCAATGAAGCACTGCAAGCATCCGAAAAAGGGCTGCAACGTCTGATGGAAGCCATTGACGCATTGGATAAGATTACTCCCGCACCGGCAACTTCAGAGGGAATCAACGTGAAAGAACTGCGCGCTAAGTGCTATGAAGCAATGAATGACGACTTGAATACACCGATTGTCATCGCACAGCTTTTCGAAGGTGCCCGCATTATTAACAATATCATTGCCGGCAATGCCACCATATCCGCCGAAGACCTGAAAGAGTTGAAAGAAACATTCCATCTGTTCAGCTTCGACATCATGGGATTGAAAGAAGAAAAAGGTTCTTCTGATGGCCGTGAAGCAGCCTACGGTAAGGTAGTAGATATGCTACTGGAACAACGTATGAAAGCGAAAGCCAACAAAGACTGGGCTACTTCCGATGAAATCCGCAACACACTGACAGCACTCGGATTTGAAATCAAAGATACTAAAGACGGTTTCGAATGGAGGCTGAATAAGTAATAAGAAAAGAAAGTGCTCAACGCACCGTGCAAATACAAAGAAGACCGGCTCACCACGAACCGGTCTTCTCTTTTTTCATAGAAACATGATAACTAATACCTCTCTTTAAATTCTTGTTTTCTCTTATCTTATTCACTAATTATTTATTTTCCATGAGCATTTCAACCGGCTGTCCATGCTGACAGGTTACCGTCAGTACGGTCTGGTCTCCCTGCTGTTCCAACCGGACATTTTCCATCGGGCTTGTCAATCTCCAATGTCCTTTAAGCCGTATCTCCTTAGTAATAGGACGACTGGGCTCTTTCGTTGTATACGTCTTCTCTTCTATATTCAGATTCGGATCACAGACGCTTAAACGGATACCCTTATCAGATTCCTTTGCATACATCACCATTGTTTCCGCAGGAATAGCCACGAACACTTTATCAGCGGCAGGCTGATAAGCTTCAAAAGCAGCATACGCCGTGATACCTGTCTTTTTATCATAAACAACGTGAGCAGTCTGATCGCGTTGCAACACCTCGTATGCAGGAGTTTTGCGCAGTTCGTCGAGATCGGAAGCAGAAGGCTGTATCAATACCATATATTCATAAGTCCCCTCTTTCGGCGCCTTGCCATGTTCTATCCAGGCAGAAGAAAATTTTCCTTTGGTTATTTCACGCGTCTTTTCATGCCGTGATTCCTGTTCTGCCACCTGTGCGCGAACGGTTCCGTCCACTACATGATAATAATTGTCATAACCATCATGAAGCCAATAGTTATCCTCTCCTACTTTGGGCTCCTTACCATTATATTTTGTCTGGAAAAGAGTCGTTTCCGTAGGATAATCCGCATTGGAGTTCGCAATACCTGTTCCCAGGCAAACCATCCGGTTATCAAAACAGAAAACGGATTTACGGGCCACAAAGTCTGGTGTGAAGTTCTCATAATCCCGTTCTGCCAATTTCATAGCGAACATTCCATTTTTACCATCTAAAGAACTGCTTCCGGAGAAATTCTCTTTGGAGCGTGCCATAGTCGTTCCTTTCAATGGGCTATCAAGCAAGTTGAAAGGCAAATGAATGGTAGTTGTGCCCGGCAAACGGTTCCAGTCCCATCCCTCCTGCACAAAACCGCTTCCGGCACGTGACACGGGATTTCCTTTCCCCATAATCTGCACGGAGCCATAACTCTGATAACGTCCGTAACGGTTATCTTTCGTATAAATTTCAGAGCCCCATACGTCAGTGGTATACCCTTTCAATGTCACCATCCAGTCCGCACGACGGAAAATGCCTGCCGAACCATAGTTGTAAACGAAGAATCCCTGTGGAGCCTGTGCCGGTTGAATACCTTCCTTCTTGAAGAAACGCGCATTCGGAGTATCACTATTGCGTATCAGACGTAAATAGTCAGCAGCCAGACCACGATCAAACGTATTTCCCTGACCGGATAAATCACCGGATAAAGCTATATTGGCAAATGCTTCGATATCATCGCTTCCCATCTTCCCTCCAAAAGGATGACGGCCACTGATTCCGATGCCCCATTCATAGAAATTGCAATAATTGCGCATAGCAATAAAGGCTGATTTCATGTGTTTGCGCGCATCTTCGGTCAGTTCAAAACTTGTACCATTGGTAAATGCAATATATTCTCCTACAGTCGCAAGTACTCCAGTGGTATATCCCGGATAGAAACCGCCATGATGGAAAGTCGTACCGTCTACCTTTATACCACCGATCGTTCCCGGAGTATAACGCAAAGAAGAAGATAGCCAACGTGACAAGCCGCTCAAAGCTTGCGCCTGTTCCCTTGCATCGGGAAACATCATAGCGGAAATAAATTTCGCCATCAATAACGTATGCCAGGAATCCAACAATTCATCACGTGTTGGAGAACATGGCTGACGAGTTTCTTGCAGAGCCGCCCAAAAACGCAATGTGGAGAGATAAGCATCCCGATGAGGATGTTTATAGATAGCATCACGCATCAGCCAGGCAGTTGTATATATCTTACGTACCTGATAACCATAATGATGATTGGTACCCATACCGCTACCGTATGCAAATCCCTGATCGATAGCATAGTCGAATACGGTAAAGTAGTTTTTCTTTGATGTTTCGTTCTGGTTATAATAAGCATCATAGGCAAAGCCGGAAAGCATCGTTTCAATATCGTTCCATGACATTTCTCCTTTCTTCTTGTCCTGTTCATCAGGAGCAACAATAGGAGTTCCTATAAATCCCGTCCCAGCGATGGATGGACTGATAGCCGCTTTCTCAAATGTTTTATAGGCAGCATTAATCGGTCCTTGCGGAGCCTTTTTCACTTCCAGAAAGTCAGTCAAACGTTGTTCGATAGTCTTCAGCTCCTTCTTTTGTTCGCTTGTCAATTTAGAAGGCAGAGGAATATCATACGACTGTTGTTCCCATTTCCACACGAGACACCAATGCCACAGGTCACGATTAGACAGCCCATTATTGGTAGGCAACTGTTGGTCGGGAGTGGTACGAAGATTCATTTTCTTTTCCGGAAAAATCAGACGGTCAAGAAAGATACGTCCCTTCCGTTGCGGGGCAACCAGCCGATAGGCTACGATCTTCTTATCTTTCTTGTCGCCCTGCATATACTCAAAAGAGATCCAGCAAGCCCGCCAGCCTGCTGCCTGCAAACGATAAGAGAACCAGTAAGAGACTTCTCCCTCCTTATTCAGAAACTCAAAACGAATAGAATCCTGCTGCGGTTTCTCATTATAAATCCACAAGGTAATGCCGAACTGCTTCTCGTTTCTCGTATTCAACGATAAAGGAGCAATTTGAACATCCAGCGTAGAACCGGGCTGAAAGTCCCATTCCAGACTACTTTCACCCTCCTTGTAAAAAAGAGAAGAGATTTTCACTTCTCCCTTTCCGGAAACTGTAAATGCTTCGGGCACTTCTTCTTCAAATCCGATGAGTTGAGCGAAAGCTGAAGGAATGATTCCCAAAAGGAATAATACTATAAAACAACTGTTTTTCATTACTATTTTCAATTTAAACGCGGATGCGGATTAACACCTATTATTGTCGCAGAGATTTACTCCTAAAATTGGCACTTATTTGAGTTAATCAGCGTTTTATAAATTACTAATCGCTAATAAGGAATCCGATCCGACAGAATCTTTTCCGTATACCAAGGATCATTAATTTCCTTCAACATAGCTCCCATTTCACCGCAAAGTTGTGCCACAATCTCCTTATTTTCTTCCAAAGGCAGGTTATGCAGTTGATATGGATCTTTTACATCATCGAATAAGAGGCTTTTCTTCAATTGCTTCGTATCACGGTCGATATATAACGCCAATGTATATTGAGCCGTCTTGATACCTCTTGAAGAAGGGAAGTAAGTCTGCACCAATCCATTTTCATCTTTATCACCATCTACATTCTGAATATACAGTGCACCTGTAGGACGAACAATTTCAGCCTTTTCATCGAAGAAAAGAGGAGCGAAATTACGTCCCTGCACTTCCGCCGGAATAGAATCACCCAGTCCGCACAAGCCAAGCACCGTAGGCATAATATCAGGAGCGGAGAGCAATAAATCATCTACCCTCGGCTGAATCTTACCGGGAAAACGAACCAGGAACGGAATATTCATGGATTCAGAATAAGGGGAATTCTTCGGATCATCAGTGCGCTGGCTACACATCGTCTCACCATGATCGGAAGCAAAGATTACGACTGTATTCTTATCCAATCCCAATTCTTTCAATGTCGTCAAAATCTGTCCGAAAGCACGGTCTACTCCGGTAACGGAAGCGAAATAATAACGTGCAGACTCCGCTTTCTTCATCTTCAAATCGACATTCGGACGAATCAACAGACTATCCAGAGGCTGATCTTTATAAAGATTAAAATCCTGCTCTTCACAGTCATTCAAGGAGCGATACGGGCTGTGAGGAGGATTCATGCCCACCATTATGAAGAAAGGTTTCTTGGTATCACGTACGTTACCGTCATTTTTCAGATAAGAAATGACTTTGCCTGATTCGTGTAAAGGTGACCATTCCTTCGGATCGTGTCTCTTACCATCCGTATCCCAATAATGCGGGTTCTTGTGTTCGTCAAATGTTCCGTAAGAATACCAGTAGTTAAAGCCGTGCCGGCGTTCTTTCGGTGTATAGGCATCCCATGCCGGACGTTTTTCTTCCACATACTGTCCCGGATGTTCGGGATCGTTCGGAGTCGGGAAGTCAGCGTGAAGTTTACCAAAATAAGCACAGTCATAACCTGCTTTGCTGAACACATCGCCGATACATTCCGCATCCTCGCGTAAGGAACTGATCGGACGTGTAGAATTGCAATTCAATGGTACACCGCTTTTGTTCGGATACATACCGGTCAGTAACATTCCACGATGAGGGCTGCTCAACGGACAGTTACTCTGTGCAGACGACAAGACCATAGATTCACGTGCAAAGGCATCCAGATTAGGAGTATGCACGGGGTCTCCTTCAAAGTTTACTTTATCCCGGAATCCGTCCTGCCTCCAGAAGCCCATCGCCTGGTTACGGTATTGATCGGGAAATACATAGATTATATTAGGATGCTCCGCTTGTTGGGACGCTTGCTTCGGAGCCTTGCAACCTTGTGCGGCAAACAGCGTCAAGCCTCCTACAAGAAGGTTTATAGGTTTATTCATGATAGTTTATGATAAATAATTAAAACAGGTAAATGACAAACGGTCAATAGAAAGTTATAGATAATAAGTAGCGAATGATAAACGGTAAACATGTTCCGTCAGAATCCGCTAAGCATTCACCGTTCACTGTTTACCGTTCATTGTCTATTTCTTATTTCTTTTCCAAATCTCTTTTACGCATCAGTCCTTCCAAGAAATAATAGTCAGCATAGTTCAGAGGAACGTCAATTTCCTGACCGTGAGGAATACTGCCAACCGAATGCATCAGGATAAAGTTTCCATTTGTTCCAACTTCTGCGCGATAAGCAGGTGAGCCCAAACTTTCCATTATCTTATCAGCCGTTTCTTTGTAGTGGTTGCCCGGCAGATAGCCATCCAGTTCGTAAAGGGCAGAGGCTGTACAAGCTGCTGCAGAAGCATCACGCGGTTCGTTCGGAATATTCGGAGCATCATAATCCCAGTATGGTACGAGGTCTTCCGGCAGGTTCTTATTATTAAAGATGAAGTTATAGACTTTTTGTGCCTGGTCGAGATATTTCTTGTCTTTCGTGTAACGATAGCAAGTAGTGTATCCGTAGAGTGCCCAAGCTTGTCCACGGGCCCAAGAAGATTCATCCGCATATCCCTGTGCAGTTTGTCTCTTACGCACTTCTCCTGTCTCCGGATCGTAATCTACCACATGGTAGCAGCTGTTGTCCGGACGGAAGTGGTGAGCCATTGTTGTATCAGCATGTTTCACTGCAATATTGTAGAAAGTAGAATCTCCGGAAAGAGCTGTTGCTTCAAATAAGAGTTCGAGATTCATCATATTATCAATAATCACCGGACATTTCCATCCCCGTGTTCCCTGCCAACCTTTATCGGCATCCCATGACTGGATAACGCCTGCATTCGGACGAAAACGAGTGGACAATGATTTGGCAGCTTCTATAATGACGTCTTTGTACTCTTTCTTATCTGCCATGCGATAGCCGTTCAGATAACTGCAACCAATCATGAAACCTACATCATGATGCCATTTCAGATATTTCACAGAATCAAGAGCTTCTGTGTATTTCTCAGCCAGCGGCAACCATTTCTTATCACCCGTCAGGTTATAAGTCAACCATATACTACCGGGAAAGAATCCGGAGCACCAGTCTTCCATCGGTATGTAAGAGATACTCCCATCTTCGTTGATTGTTCTCGGATTCAAGATTTTACCGGACTTCTCGATAATGTCCGTCTGGATTGTGTTCTGTGCCACAGCGTTGTCGATGTTGTCCTGAATAAAGTCTACTTCAACCTTTTTTTGTCCACCGCAACTCGTAAAGATCAATAGGGAAAGTCCTAATGCGCTAAGAATTGTTTTCATAATACAAGGATTATTTGTTAAGTGATTAATTTTCCTGATGGCAAAAGTAGTGCATTTAAATAGAATTGACCGACCTAAATAATCCAAATGAAGGACAATTTTGGTACATTTCACTGAAAAATGAAGGAATGGATAGAATTATATATTCAAAAAAACAGAGTCCAGATACAAAGAAAGTATCTGAATTCTGTTTTCTCAATTATATAATATTGCAAACTATATCTATAATTCGAATGGCTACAGATGAGTTGCCTTGTTCAGCCAAATGGCTAATCCGGCTTCTTACTTTAAACTTTCACAAATTTCCGTATTTACCCTCTTCAAATTCTGTTCATCCAGTTTTATTACTTTGCGGTCGTATGTCATCAATCCGTTCACTTCGATCTCAACATCTGTAGTCTGTGTATAAACAGCAGCCGAGAATCCACGTGCAATCATATCCTTCAGCATATTAGCATACTTCAGATACTCATCAGTAGCTTCTTTGGAAGTACTAAACTGAACATACCCCCAATTACGATTCGGCTCCCAAAGATGCTCCTTCAGCACTAAACCAATTCCTCCATACTCTCCGAGTACAGTTGCACGCTGTGCGTCATATAAATACATCTCCGGACCGGGATAATTATGCAAATCGAGCATATCACCACAGGTATAATGATTACCTCCACTGGCAGGATTCACTAAACGGGAAGGATCATATTGCTTTGTCCATTCTGCTATTTCAGGGGTTTTAAACTGCCCCCAAGCCTCATTGAAAGGTACCCATGTGCCAATACAAGGATAAGAGTAAAGGCAGTCGATAATTTCTTTCCATTCTTTACGATAAATAGCCTCTGATTCAGCAGACCGTTTAAATTCTGTTCCCTCAAAATACTTCCGATTCTGCCACTCGGGATTCTTATCGCCACTCGGCATGTCCTGCCACACAATAACCCCTAAACGATCACAATACGTATACCAACGGGCAGGCTCTACTTTTATATGTTTGCGAATCATATTATATCCAAAATCTTTTGTCTTTTGAATATCATATACTAAAGCCTCATCCGAAGGTGCCGTATACAAGCCATCCGGCCACCAGCCCTGATCTAAAAGACCAAACTGAAACAAGTCCTTATTATTCAATTGTAGACGCACAATTCCATTTTTATCGCGTTTCGTTGAATATTTACGCATGGCAGTATAGCTCTTAACCTTATCGATCAACTTATTTTCTGAATATAGACAAATTTCCATATCATATAAAAACGGAGAATCCGGCGACCACCACTTTACATCAGACGGCATAGCAATTTCAACCGGAATACCATTTACGGAACTTCCTACAGCCACCAGCTGCTTTCCTTCTAATACCTTCACCTCCAATTTATCTGAAAGCATCTGATGATCTGTCATAACCTCTACTGTCAACTTATTCCTGTCAATATCAGGAGTCGTCTTGACATTGACAATCGACCGGATTGGCACAGGTTCCAGCCAAACTGTTTGCCAAATACCACTAACTGGAGTATACCAAATACTTCCCGGCTTACCAACCTGCTTTCCTCTGGGTTGAGGACCTTTATCAGTCGGGTCCCACACTTTCACGATCAATTCATTTTCCCCATTCAGCAAGGCAGGCGTGATATCAAAAGAAAAAGGAGTAAATCCTCCTGTATGTTGTCCCACCTTTACCTTATTTACCCAAACATCCGCTTTCCAGTCAACAGCCCCAAAATGCAATAAGATCCTATGTCCTTTCCATTTGGAGGGAACCGAGAATTGACGCTGATACCAAAGTTCATTCTTCTCCCCAAGACTTTTCCCCACTCCGGACAAGCTTGATTCTACAGCAAAAGGAACTAAAATCCGACCATCATAACTTTGTGGCATAGCTTGACCTACCGGAGAAATAGCATAATTCCACAATCCGTTCAGATTTATCCAGTCAGCACGTTCCATAATTGGGCGGGGATATTCGGGCAACACGTTTTCAACATCTATTTTCGCCGCCCATTCCGTCATAATTCGACCGCCAACCGGTTTCCACTGTGCAAATAGATAAACACTATTAATAAGTATCACTAAAGAACATACAATTTTTCTCATCTACATTATTTCTATTAAGAGTATTTTTACTAGGTCAAGTTATTCCAATATAATATCAAACTGATCGTAAGGTGCCGTACGATGTGCCAGATGCCTGGTCAATTTTGAAATCCCAAACAAGGGAGAATAAGTACGTACTTTGATCGTTTTACCATCCGGCATAAATTCCAGAATGCGAAGCCAACCATCCCCTCCGTTCCCTTCCGGACCGCCTCCTACATATTGTACATTAAACGTCATTTGTGATACATCTTTCCCGGCACTGTTCTTATCCACCCGATAAGCCACATTATTCTCATATTCACCGGTGCCTCTTCCCACATGTCCGCAAAGTACGAGACGGATATTGGAAGAAGGATAAATAAGTTTCTCCCAAATAGCCTGCCCCGAGTTTTGTGGAGAAATCTTATACCCATCTTTCGTAACGCGCTTATTACCTATATCAAGATAAGAATGAGTGATAAAAATCACCTTATGATTCTTGTATTCCGGCTTGTTTACCAAATTTTTCGCCCATTGCAGCACTTCATCACGAGGCACAAACTCTACTGCTATAACCAAAATCTTTCCCCATCCCGGCTCATCAAACTCAAAAGCCGAATTCTCTAAAGACGCCCTGCCTTCACGATTAGGAAATTCACTGACACAGATATTCCGCCAGGTAGAATTACGTTCAAAAGGAATATAATCGGGAAAATAAGTACGACCGTTTTCTGCGGCTTTGTATCCATAATCATGATTGCCTGCGGCAATAATATAAGGTACTTTGTTATCCAGTCTTTTCAAAGCCTGCGATGCTGCCTCCCACATTTCACGACTGGTCTGGTTCAGCATCTTACGGTTTAATACATTATTATCATTCTGCTCCACCAAATCGCCTGTACAAAGGACAGCTTTAATTTTAAGCGACTCTATATTGTCCGCAATCCATGCGGTACAAAGATCAAAAAGCGGCTGGTTAATATCATACTTGGTATATCCCTGTGGATCACCGAGCAAAATCATAGAAAAGGATTCCGGATTGACCAATTTCTGGGGATCAGCCCGATGCTGCGCCGGGAGACAAGTAGCAGAAGCACACAATATCCCGGCCAATAAATAGTTGAATAGTTTCATAAGTTACTCTTTTTCTTCTTCGTTTTTAAATACAGGTGCACGAGATACGGATGCCGGTGTGCCATTAGTAATATAAGGCCAGCCATCACTGCTCCATTGTATGCGGTCACACATCAATTGACGACCATTATCTATTTTCGCTTTCTGCCAAGCATGATAGAAGAACCAGTCGTTACCCTCGTCATCCGTGATAATTTCGGAATTGTGTCCGGTTCCGGCAAACAGGTTATTACCCTGTAGAATTACTTCATTATAACTACTATTTTCTTTCATCACAGTACCGTTTTTACCCACATAAGGACCTTCGATATTTTTAGAACGCCCCACACTACACGGTACGTACTTCTTTCCTCTTCACAACAACTACCCGTAGAGCCAAATAGATAATAATAATTCCCGCGTTTATGAACCATGATGCCTTCTATTGAAGGACCCGCTATCTTTTCGGAAACAGCCCCTTTAATGGATAGACCGTCAGCACTTAACTCTACATAACGGATACCTCCTTCATAGCCTTTAGAAGTACTATTATAACTTCCCCAGAAAAGATACTTCTTACCATTATCTTCAAAATAACAAGGGTCGATGCACTGCATAGTACCAGAATTGTAGTCAAGAAGTTTTCCGTGATCCGTAAAAGGCCCTACAGGAGAGTCGCTGACCGCCACCCCGATACAACTATTCTTAGGCAAGTCCCAGTGCCCGAGAGTATAATAGAGCACATATTTGCCATTGATATAGTTAATGTCCGGAGCCCATAAGCGAGTGTCCGGCTGCCAGTTCGGTTTTTGCAGAAAGGCTGCCCCAGCATAAGTCCACTGTGTCATATTAGTAGATTTGTAAATCGGAATATAGATATTATCCTGTTGGGTAACATACAAATAAAAGTTCCCGTCTGCCGCATGAATTATTGTCGGATCAGGCAACTGTTTGCCGACTATAGGATTGGAGAATGAAACAGGGTTAGGTGTACTCCCCCCACCCCCATTTCCATTACCGTTACCCGGCCCATCCGGTTGTTCGTCAGAGCCACCGGAACATGCCATGATACACAATGCTGTTGCAATTAAAAAAGATAATTTTTTCATATATACTTTATTAGTTAAAACTAAGATTAATTTATCCAACCTTCATTCTGTTCCAAATTCGAGTTCATTTCCATTTCTTTAGCAGGAATAGGCCAGCTCCAGCACTGATCTCCCAACCAGTACCAGGTATAAGTCGTTTCACCCCACATCTGCATCAGACCGTTACGATTATTATCAAACTTCTTATCTTTCCACGTTCCCCAACGCAATTCATGGAAATACATGGAATCTTCGCCACCGATTTCCCAGTAATACTCATTCCGGATACGTTCACGCAAATCACTCTGCCCGTTAACTTTCGTAGCAGGATAAGTTGCATTATTCAATTCGACATGCCCTGCACGACGTCTTACTTCATTAACACATCTGATTGCTTCGCTTTCATGGGTACTTCCCCATTCATTTAGCGCTTCTGCTTTCAGGAGCAATACTTCCGCATAGCGTATTAATGGAATATCCAATCCATAAGTATCACGTTCTGTCTGTTCCAGACCTTCAGGTACAAACTTTCTCCATAGATAGTAAAACTTATCGTTTGTATCAGTACGGATATCAAAAGGCTCTGCACTGTCCGAGCCACGATAAGGCCAACGCAATGTATAAGTATGAGCTATTCCAGAAGAAGCACCATTGTATTGTGCGTAAGGGGTAATGACAGCCATTTGCAGACGTGGATCACGGCTCTCGTAAGCTTTTTTGATACGTGCTTCATTGCCACTATCCAGATATTTGCTCATATCGGCCCCATAGGCAGCCATACGTTCCTTTTCCGCCGCAGACAGTCCATCGCGTAGAAAAAACACCACACGTTCTTTTTCTTTCATCGCACTATAGCCCGGCAAGTAGTTATCCCAATTAAACTTTTCTCCGGTCGCCGTCTCAAAAGATTCTACAAAATGCGGATTAGGCAAATAGTTATTCCACATAGAACCTGCTGTACAACGGTTGCCGTAAGTGATGTTCCTTGTATTGGAGTAGCCATATTGCTTGATGCATTGCACAGAGAATATCATTTCTTCACATTGTTCATTTGCTATTTTCAACAACTGCTTATAACTGGTAGCACCGGCCTTAGTATATAACCCGAAGCCACAGTCAGCCACAGAATTAAAATCATCAACCGCCGCCTCCCAATTCTTCTGCCACATATATACTTGTCCGCGTAATGCATAAGCAGCTCCTTTGGTTACCCGTCCATAGTTAGAGTCACCCGAATTATATTTACCCGGTAGATTGGGTTCATTCACACAATCTGTCAGATCCTGGAGTATAGCCGCCCAAACATCCGCTTCTGAAGAACGGGCTTTGTTACCGTTTTCAGGACTCGTGATTGCATTCATATATAACGGCACTCCTTTATACAAGATATTCAAGCGCATATAAGCAAATGCACGCAAGAATTTACATTCGGCGATAGCCCGTTGCTTCTCTCCGGTCGACATATCAGGAACCTGACCAATATTATCTATCACATCATTAGCACGATAGATAAAAGTATAAAAACGTTTATAAATATCACTGAACAGGCCACTTGAGGGAGTAGCTGCTCCTGTACAATTAGGCATTCGCTTAATCCAGTTCTTGTCTGTATCCATCACAGAAGAATAAGCATCCCATGGAATCCGGTGCGAATCCAAAATGCCGGAGTTAGGACAATATTGATCCAGAAAGACATTATATACGCCGATAACAGCCTGTTCGGCCAAAGTTGCTTTCGTCCAGATACTACTACCGCTTATGTTATTGGTAGGAGTAGTATCTAAAAAGTCCGCACCGCATCCAGCCATAGAGAAAGACAGCAAGGCAATAGATGCACATCTTACTAATTTCCGAAATATTTTTATTTTGTTTTTCATCATAAAATCGTTTTAGAGTAAGTTTAGAAAGTGATATTTACACCGAATGCATATTGTCTCATAGTAGAATATCCCACTGCGGTACGCATTTCCGGGTCCATTCCTTCATACCCGGTAATGGTAAATAAATTTTCACCGGAAGCAAAGAAACGGATATTCTGTGCATATACTTTTTTCGACAGGACAGCAGGCAATGTATATCCGATAGTCAGGTTCTTCAGTTTAATATAATCCCCTTTTTGCAAATGTACTGATGACTGTGTCATACCACTTTGGTCGTTACCGGAGTTATTTGTCAAACGAGGATTCTTTGAACTCAAGTTCGTGCGCGGATCATTGGGATTTTTGGGATCAAAGAAATAGTGATCGTTTGCTATTGCTTCCCCGATAGCATATCCTTTGATGGTAGCACTGCTGTTCAATGCCAAACGATAGTAGTAAATCTTGAAACCTGCCGCACCGGACCAGTTCATGGAGAAATCGAAGCCTTTCCAATTAGCGCTTGCCTGCAGACCGAAGTTATACTTGGGCACATTGGAACATCCCTGAAACTCATTATCAGCGTCATTACCATATACACCGTCGCCATTTAAGTCTGCATAGATGTAATCACCATACCAAATGCCACTCTTACTGACGTTCTGACGCGGATAAAACTTATACCCTGCCCCTACCATGGCATTCAGCCATTTCATGTCGTCTACTGTGCGGATCATTCCGTCTCTCGGACCACCGTTGATATTGACTGTTCCATCTGCGTTAAAGCCGTTTCCATTACCTTTATATGGTTGCAACATATAGTATTCATTAATCATTTTACCTTCTATTACACGGGTAGATCCTCCGGTAGAGACATCACCGATATTGGTTTGATAAATACGGTTCCCGTTTTCATCTGTCACCCAGCCACGCTGCAACTCTCCTTTGTATTTACTGACCTTGTTCTGGTTATAGGCAAAGTTACCGGATACACGATATTCTACTTTACCGATACGGTCTTGCCAATTCAGGGTCATTTCAATACCGCGGTTAGTCACTTCCGCAATGTTCTGACGAGGGCCACTGGCTGTCCCGAGAGACATATACATATCAGGGCGATATAAGATTCCATCCGTTACTTTATTATAAAATTCAGCCTCAAACGTCAGACGGTTTCTTAAAGTTGCAAAGTCGATACCAATATTCGTAATGGCAGTACTTTCCCACTCCAACAGGTTGTTGGAAATAGAAGTAATTGCCAAACCATTATTAAGGCTACCTCCAAACGCGTACTTTGCCGAGTTGTATACAGCCTGCCATTCGTAGTTACCAATCGCATTGTTCCCTAACTTACCCCACGAAGCACGTAATTTCAGATTGTCGATAGGAAGTCCTTTCATTAATCTCTCTTCACTGATTCTCCACCCGGCAGAGAAAGATGGAAAAAGCCCCCAGCGATTATCCGGAGCAAAACGGGAGGAACCGTCATAACGCATATTAACCTCGAATAAATAACGGCTGTCGAAAGCATAGTTAATACGACCGAAGTAAGAACGGGATGTAAATTCCTCACCTGTACCACCTATGGAAGAAGGAGTAGTAGCAGAACTTGGATCACCCACAGACGAATCTATTAATCCAAGTTTGGCAGTGTCGGTAGTCCGTTTGACAAAACGTTCTTCTTCAAAGCCCAATAACATACCAATATCATGCTTATAAAAAGTCTGGTTATAATTGAGCAAGTGCGTTAATTTCCAGTGGTTCTCACGGACATACGCCATACGGGTATACAAATCGGCAGGATCTTTGGGGGCAGCTATCCACTGATCTGTACTAAAACTATATTTCCCATAATCCGTATTTACGGACATCGATTCATAACGATAATCCTTATAGTTCAGATTAACATCGTATGAGAAGTGTTTCAGAAACTTCACGTTGGCATAGAAAGTAGTGAAGAACTGCGTGTTCTTGATATGCCCTTCCGATTGCGCCATGTCCCACAGAGGATTGTGAGATTGCGGATCTTCCTCGTTCGCTTCCGGCGCACCATATTTTCCGTCATAATATGGATATACGCCCGGTATCATCTTTTGAGTATTAATATTGGTGAGTGAACCGGTATCGCTTTTCTTCTGGTCAGTGTGATACCCCCATACGCGAGTACCAATACGTAACCACTTAGT
This sequence comes from Bacteroides sp. 1_1_30, assembly GCF_020982715.1. Taxonomy (NCBI): domain Bacteria; kingdom Pseudomonadati; phylum Bacteroidota; class Bacteroidia; order Bacteroidales; family Bacteroidaceae; genus Bacteroides; species Bacteroides sp. 1_1_30. Next base: position 106,814 of record NZ_JAJKHN010000002.1, on the reverse strand, counting down.
AATATCCGAATAAACATTGGCACGCAGAAAATAGCGTTGGTATCCGGTATCCTTGATTAATCCCGGATTGTCAGTATAAGATATAGAAAGATTATATCCGGTACGTCCCTCCTGTCCAGTGACGGAAAGCGAATGTTTCATCATCCAGTCGTTACTATATATCTCATCGTACCAATCTGTATTAGGATAAGCTACATAATTAGGATAGCCGGAAGCCGAAATGCCATTCGGATCTTTTTCCGCCTCACGCCATTGATTGATGGTAATGTCGCTGAAAGGAGCAGATTCTCCTATATTAGTAGCAGCTTCGTTCATCAATTCCATATACTTGGCGTAGTTAGATACCGTTTTTATCAGTTTGGTAGGTTGATTCAGTGAAAAAGTAGCATTGTAGGACACGCTGACCTTTCCTGTTTGTCCGGTTTTGGTAGTAACCAGAATAACCCCATTTGCCCCTCGGTTACCATAAATAGCACACGAGGCCGCATCTTTCAGGATGGAAATAGAAGCAATATCGTTGGGATCTACATTATTCAGACTTTGCTCCATCCCATCCACCAACACGAGTGGTGAAGAACTGTTCAGGGTACCTACTCCCCGAATATTGAAAGAAAAGCCTTCATTATATGGAGTCCCGGAGCTTTGCATCACCTGTAAACCGGCTGTCATACCGCTCAACGCCTGCGAAGCACTGACCAAAGGACGGGAAAGTGATTCCTTTTCCAAATTTACCGTAGCAACCGAACCGGTCAGGTTCACCTTCTTTTGTGTGCCATAACCAACCACTACTACTTCTGAAAGCATTTTCACATTCTCTCCCATTACAATGTTGAATGTCGTCTTGCCAGGCGACAATGAAATTTCCTGCGTGTCAAAACCGATATAAGACACTTGCAATTTCTTAGCGTCCTTCGGTATTTCCAGTTCAAATTTCCCTTCCATATTACTCACCGTGCCAATATTAGTACCGGGAATTGATACCGATACTCCAATTAACAATTCATCATTGACATCACTGACGATACCATTGATACGCCGTTTCTTATCTGATTTCTGAACGACAGGCCGGGTGATGATAATATGATTATCTTTTATTTTATAAATTAATTCCTGCCCTTTCAGAATCTGATCCAGTGCCTTGCTTATTGGTTGATTATCTACCTTCACGGTTACTTTACGGGTCAGGTCCACATCATTTTTCTCATATACTAAGGATACATTTCCTTTGACCTCCAACTCCCGGAACGCTTTGCGCACCGTTACGTCCTGCAAATGTAAGGTCACCTGCTGTGCGTGAACCGACAGTGGAAGAACTGCGGCTAATAGCACGAAGAACATGCATTTGATGATTTTACTCATTGATTTAAGTTTTTATATGTATATCTTTTGTTACTAACTCATTGTCTTACAATGTTCTTATTTAAACATTATCCAGGATTGCGAACTAGCTTCATTATCCGCATTTTTCACATTGCCGTTCGTTTCCCAATCGTATCTGCCGGCAACTTTCCCTAAAGGTATCCCTCTATTATCATCCCGAATGACAACAGGACTATGGTAGTTCTCACCAAACACAATGGCATCCGTACAACCCACTTCCTGTAACGCCACCGCTACTTCTCGTAAAGAGGAACCATCACTAAAGACATTCCAAGCTGCTTTTACCGAGTTATAAGAATTCGTAAAACGATTACTTACAAAAATGACCAAGTCTCCTTCTTCCGTGATACCGACAGCCCGGCGTCCTACAGGCTTGCCATCAAAAGTCCAAATGCTTACCGGATTAGCAGCCCATGAATTACTTCCTGACAATGCTCCATCCATTCCTCTGTTACGGGTCGAAGTATTTCTTCCTTCATTAGTGGCAAATGCCTTGTAAAGTTCTGCATTTTCTCCGGCAATCATGATCTGCCCTTTTTGCAACGGATAGGAATATCCACTGATAGCACTGGTTGGAGACCACTGTACCCCATTGGCAGCTTGTTTGCCGGCTCCGCCGCTGGTAAACTTATACAAGTTATTATCTATCACTTCTGCATACGAAATCTCCGCTTTTCCATCAGCTGTAATTCCCAGAGTTCCCGGACAATACTTCAAAGAAGTAGATAGGTTATATCCGAGACGCGGTGCGGATAGCAGCCCACTATCATTCCACCCGAGGCTATAAAATATCGGTACCCAGAATTGCCCGGACAATCCCGGAACAAACAATGAATAATCCATATTATCATTCATGATAGCTGTTGTACGATGTTGAGCAGTGGGTTCAGCCCATGTTACATTGTCTTTATTCATATCCCAGCTAACCTTCATATTTATTCTACCGGCAGGAATAGTTATCAACCATCCCGTATTACCGCTCCTTCCATGCAAGTTTTTATTTTCATAGACAATCATGAAATCAGGAATACAAATACTACTGTGTTGGCTTTTTAGATCAGCAGTAATATTTTTCCAGTTTACCCCTGCGTCAATAATTCCATTTACAGCACTCAACTGATATTTTTTAGTCATGTTGTTCGTATTGTCTTTTACAGTAATAGTAAGTGTGCTATTTAGGTCAACAATCAGGTTCCCATTTTCATCTTTTTGACTGGAGGGATCCGTAGAGATGATTTCTGCGTTATCTGCCAAAGTCGGCATCAACACTACGTTTGCAAATACAGTGTTTTGTTTGAAACGTAACGAAGCGATGCCATTAATAAAGTTAGCACTAACCTGCTCTGTGTTACAAGTAGCCGTTACGCCTCGAAGTAGCTGAGTAGAAGTGCTGAAAATGGTATATTCGATATCATCTGCTCCATCATTCACTTTAATACGGGTGATACCGCTGCTCAAGTCCAGTACAGCATCAGTAGTGAGCGGATCAATGGGCTTTGCCCATTCATCCGCCAGTTTGAGTTTCACATTCACCGCACTTTGGTCGTCCAAAATGCGAAAATCTAAGGCTATGACCCTACTGTTCTGGTCAATAAGACCATTTATCCAGTTCCCTGTGCCATCTTCTGCCTGTATGGCTACCAATGGTTCTTTTACGTACCCCGGATCTTCGGATAAGACAACACCTTTCAGTTCATCTTCTCCGCATGACGTGAATATAAACACAAGGAATGTGCTTAATAGAAAATGTAGTTTTTTCATACAATATTATTTAAATAAGAAATAGCTTATCTTTCTGTCATCCCTGAAAACAATCTTTATCCTGTATGATTTAAACTAAAACAGCTGTTTGTATACCTTATAACTTAAAAAAAGAGTGTCGCGCTATGCTCTTTTACAATTCTTCTTTTTACCATTCATAGAGATTCAGGTTAATATATGCTTTATTGGCCTATTCATTAATATGACAGCCAGATTAATAAAAAGTATAGTGAGAAATGATTCTTTTTTCGTAAAGCCTTTCAACTCATCTTTTTATTGGTGAGTTTGGTCATCTTACATTTTTTCAATACCTTGCCCCCGAATTATCCATCGGAGAAACAAAACCTGTGAGTATTCACCTTAATATATTAACTAATAAATCAAATATACGATTTCTGAAAGACATAATGGAAAAGAACCTGGAAACAGAGATTATCGAGGCCCTGAAATCGGGTAAAGAGGAGGCATTCCGATACATCTATAGAACTTACTATACAGATCTTTGCCGGATAGCGAAAGGGTATTTGACAGACTCTTATCTATCAGAATCTATAGTAGAAGATTTGGTGTATAGCCTATGGGAAAACCGCTCTAAAATAACAATTAACACCTCATTGAAGAACTACCTTTTCAGAAGTGTAGCCAATAAGTGTATCAATTATCTTCAGCTTGAATATGTGAGAAGGGAAACGGCCTGCTCGTCAGAAGACCTGGTCATTTACAGCGATTTATGGTCCTTGGGCGAAAATCCGGTTGAGCATTTAGAGGGTAAAGAGCTACATTCTATTATCCAGAAGACGATTGACGGCTTATCTCCGGAAACCCGGAAGGTATTTTTATTGAGTCGTTTTGAGAACAAAAGACAAGAAGAAATTGCCGAAATCATGGGAATCACTATTCATACAGTGAAATATCACATGCGAAGTGCACTGGATAAGCTGAAAGAAGCAGCAAAATCTTATCTTGCCCTAATTGTAATGTTTATTACGAATATATTTAATTAATATTAAAAAGCAGAGTTATTCACTATACTTCTTCTATTGACAGACTGTCCTGATGATAGCGCAGGTAGGTAATTTTCAATAGATATTAAGTTTAAGATGGTATGAAAGAAGAATTTGACAGACTGATATATGATTTCCTCTCGGGAAGTATCACCAAAGAGGACTTGCATAAGTTGAACGAATGGGTATACTCCGATCCGGAGAATCAGGAATATTTTGAACAGCAGAAACGAATCTGGCTTCTGTCTGCCGAGTATGAAAATGCATCTGTACACGAAGAACGTGCCTATAGCAGGTTTGCGGAACGAATCCGTAAACATAAGAGTGCTCCGGCAGGAAAGGTAAGAAGAGCCTTATTTGTGAAGTATGCAGGTTACGCAGCGGCAATCATTATATTACTGTTTACCACTCCTTTTATAATTTATAATTTTACAACACCTGATGATTCTTTGATTTCCGAAGTATACGCTCCAAGAAAATCGAAATTAAAAATGAAGCTTCCTGACGGTTCTATAGTGTGGTTAAACGCAGATTCCAAGCTTTCTTACTCCGAGAGTTTTAGTCGGAAGAATCGCAATGTCCAACTGGAAGGCGAAGGGTATTTTGAGGTAGCGCATGGAGAGCATCCATTTGTTGTACAAACAGACTCTGCACAGATCAAGGTACTGGGTACTAAGTTTAACGTAAAAAATTATGGTGATGAGAATTATATAAAGGTATCACTCCTAGAAGGTTCCATTGCCTTATCGTGCATCAACCAAGAGTTTATAATGAAGCCTAATCAAACGATGACAGTTAATAAGCTTGACCAAACTTATAAGCTGACCGAGAGTGCTGACTATGCTGAACAGTGGATCAACTGCAAAGTATTCTGGGATGAAATTCCTATGTCGATCATTTCTAAAGAATTGGAGCGCCAATTTGATGTGACATTCGCATTTGAGTCAGAGCAGCTCAAGAATTTGATTTTCCATGGAAGTTTTATTATAGAAACAAATAACTTGGAGAAAATATTGGATATTATGTCTGAAACAAATAAATTTAGCTACTCAATTGAAAAAGATAAGGTATATATCTATTCATTGAAAAAATAAGAAACGATTAAAGAATCTTCAAAAATAATATCATGACCGCACAAGAGTTTTTTAAGAACGATCTGTTTGCCGAAAATGCAGGCGTAGTACTGCTGGAAGCACGCAAAGGTTACAGTAAAGCCAAATTAGAAATAAAAGCCGAACATCTTAATGCAGGTGCCCGCACACAAGGAGGAGCGATCTTTACGCTGGCAGACCTTGCACTTGCCGCAGCAGCCAACTCGCACGGCACACTAGCTTTCTCTCTCTCGTCCACTATTACTTTTCTACGTGCTAGCGGACCCGGAGATACTCTCTTTGCCGAAGCACGCGAACGCTATATCGGCCGAAGCACAGGTTGCTATCAGGTAGATATAACAAACCAAGACGGAGAGCTGATTGCAACTTTTGAATCCAGCGTGTTCCGAAAGGATCAGAAAGTGCCTTTCGAAGTTCAGGAATAAAAAACAGGAAGGTATATCAACACTCTTAACAGGTTGGCAGGTCAATTTACTTCTGATATACCTTCGTTTTTTCTATATATCTATTTAACGATAGAAGTCAGCGGATGCCGGTTACCCGTCACATTATTCAGGAATGCTTTTGCCGAACCGAAGTTCAGGAATAAATCCAGGCGGACAGGAAGATGGTTCAAGTCGTCCGTTACGAAGAAAGTAATCACCTCCTTTTCTTTTCCTTTCTTATCATATTCTACCAATGAGAAGATCAGACAACGGTAAGTAACTCCATTCTCCGCTTTTACATTTTCTTTTCCACGGTAGATAAGCGTTTGTTCTTCCACTTTACGGCCCGTAGCCATCGGGAACTTGATTTTGTCTCCCACCTTATAATCTGCAGGGTCGTAAGAACGTGCCTGCGCCAGAATACTCAACATATCGTATATACAACGGCTATCGCTAGCTTCAGATTCATCAAACGCTCCATCCCGGTAAGTACGCTTCTGATTTACGAGACAAAGACCATCCTTATATGAAAACCAAGCCTCATCGACCGTGTAACGTTTTCCCTCTTCGGCACCTTTGCGGAAATAGCGTGGTTCCAGTTTTTCACCGATCACACAAGTCAGCGTATCGCGCATCTTGAAAAAGAAATCTGCCCGTTTGCTACCTAAAGCAAGCAGGTTAATCCGGTAGGCCGGTTGCGAATGATAAGTGGTCGCATTCGTTGTCAGACTGGCGAGTCCGGCTTTCACCCAGACAAACTTCCAGTTGAAGTATAAATCATACATTACATGTTCGCCGGATTGAAACGCATCATTCTTCGCTTCACATTGGGCACTGGCAGGGAGGGCGAAGATTCCCGTCAGTAATGCCACCAATCCAATAATAAGGTTACGTCGAGCGTCAACGACGGCGGTTCTGATTATTTCGATCCCTATCTTTCTTTTTCTTGTCTTCATCTGGTTTTTGTTTTTTAAGTTCGTCCGGTTTCTGCTTATCCACAGGAGTCGCATGAATATCCCACGGTTGGGTCACATCCCACAACGCTTTATATTCCAATATCGTCGGATAGTAGTAAACAGCCTCCGGCTGGATGCCTTTAGCAAAGTCTCCCGTGTCCCATTCACCATTTCCATTTGTGTCATTGATTAGTCGGGCTGCATATTTTCCCGGATTCAGGAAGTAGAAATCGACCATTCCGTCCTCTTCCACTCTCCGCTTACGGACCACCTTGTCCTGGGCGTCAAGCAATTCGACAAAGGCCAGTGAGTCTGCTCCCGTCACATTGAAATGAAGCGTGAAATATTCATCTTCACTACGCACCTTGAATCCTTGTTTTATCTTATCGGTAAATAATCCGTATATTCCGTGGAAGGCAGTCGAGTCTACCGAGAATTCATATTCCAATGTCGGTTCCCAGTCATAATACAGATTAAACTTCTTCAGATTCACTGAATCCTGCTCAAATTCGAATGGTATATCTTTCCAGAGCGTATCTACTTTTTGCCGCAGATGTATGGCGGCAGTGTCGAAACTGGCTATCGGTTCTTCAAAATTCAAAGAAATAGATCCATATACATCCATTGACGAAGGGGCATTGACATTCACCGGCAAGAATTTCGTCGGTTCGGGTTCATCCTCTTCCCCTTTCTTTTTCTTCTTTTTCTTTTTATCCTTATCCGGCTCCTCTTTCTTATATTTCTGCTTCGAAACAAGGTTCAACGTATCCGTACGGGGCACTAGCTGATTCAAGGTATCCGTATAAAGATAAGTCAGACTCATGGCCAGCGTATCCTGCTTGAAGAGCAGAGAATCTTTCACCCAATAATGGATCGTATCGTTCCGCTGATTCTTTTCGATGACAAAAGCATCCTTTTCATCGAAGTTCAAACCTTTCAAGACAGGCAAAGTGTCCGCCTTACCGGCAAAATAGAAAGTGAACTTTTGAGGAACCAGTCTTTCCGACTTGATAAGATATTGCGAATAGTTGAGTTCTTTAAAAGCACGGAGAATGACATCATCCGGCAAATAATGCATATATTTCTTTTCCACTACCGTGTCGTAAGTCAATGAGTCCACCCAAGCCGTATCCATGCGGATGCGTTCTTCCATGCGGGGGATAATCAACGAGTCATGGAAAGCGATCATCTCACTCTTCTGGTTGAAGGTAAAATTCTGGTCGGCATCCATCAATCCATAGATGCGATATTTGCCGGGAGCTACACCACGGATGGAGAAACGTCCACGGCTGTCTGTACGTGCCACACGGTCGAAAGGCAATTTGTTGAAAGCCGAATCGTTCAGGTTGGAATGTAGTCCGACAAGCATACCTTTAATAGGCTCCAGGTTAGAGGCATCGAGCATCGTACCTGCTACTTCCATCGTATCGATTTCCGTACCGGTAGAGAACGTAAATGCAAAGTTACCCAACGGATTACCTTCATTATTGTCGACAATTGCATCCGAGAAGTCAATCGTGTAGGTCGTGTTAGGTTTCAGAGAGTCGAGCAGGTTGACTTGTATTCTCTTGCCGGAAGCCTTGATTTCCGGTTGCTGTATCTGGGGAGGGGAAACAACGACTTTCTCGGTCGCTTTCTCCAGCTTAATAAACTCGTCGAACATCAAAGAGACTTTAGTCCTTTTATTATTCAAAGCCCCCGCCTCCGGAGTGCTGCCGATGAAACGGGGCGGCGTCTCATCGTATGGTCCACCGTCCGGCCGTCCAATACTGGCGCAGGAATATAACATCGCCCCCAGCGTTACTACCGGAAGCACCTTGCGAACTATTTGTTTTATCTTTTGATTCTCAAATTGTAACATGCTGCAAAAATAAGCGTTCTTATTCAATAAATACCACACTTTCTAGCTAATTTATTAAAAAAGGAAAGGGTGACTTAAGGTAATAAACAATATTTGCGACGTTTTTATTTTTTTCCTGCTAATATAATTAGTTTTATTGCCTAAAGAGATTACCTTTGTTGCCTAATCTTTTTTCGTTTAACTATAGTTATACGCAAAGACAACTATAGTCTCCCTTGCGTATAACTATAGTCATACGAAAGGGAAACTATAGTCAAACGAAGTAAGAATAACGAATGAAACAAATCCGCGCAGGCAATCGGATAGATAAAAGTGCCGATATAAAACAATTCTGATTATGAGTATACATTACGACCTTTACGACACGCCCGACATTCAGAAGAAAGGCGAAGAACAACCGCTTCATCCCCGTGTTGTTTTCAACGGAACGATCGATCAGGAAGAATTTCTGGATCGTGTTCACAAATTCACCGGAATAAGCCGTAGCCTACTGGTAGGTGCCATGCAGTCTTTCCAAAATGAATTGCGAGATTTGCTTGCAAACGGATGGATTGTAGAACTGGGTGACATCGGATATTTTTCCGTATCTCTACAAGGACCTCCCGTAATGAAAAAGAAAGATGTGCATGCACAATCCATCAGCTTGAAAAATATCAATTTCAGGGCAGGCAAACAGTTCAAGAAAGAAGTGGGCCAACAAATGAGACCGGAGCGCGGAGCATCGTTCACCCGCCCTCACGGGAAAGGACGCAGTGAAGAAGAATGTCTGAAGCTAATCAATGAACACCTCCAACGATTTCCCTGCCTGACCCGTGCAGATTATTGCCGAATGACAGGACATGACAAACAACGGGCGATCAATGAATTAAATATCTTTATCGAACGTGGATTATTGATCCGTTATGGAGCAGGCAAACTGGTGGTTTACGCAAAGAAAGCTGAAGAATAAATTAGAATTATTTAGCGGAATGACCAAAAATTCTGCACTGGACAAAAAACAATTGTTCAGTGCAGAATTCTTTTAATATATTCATAGAAAGAGGAGTTCCTAAATAAAAAAATAGCAAAAAACAATTAGAGTTTCTCTATTTCTTCAGCAGACAATCCTGTAACCTGCATAATAGTATCAACAGAGATATTGAGAGATTTCAACTTACGGGCAGTGATTGTTTTTTCTTTTTCGATTCCTTTTTCTATACCTCGCTCAATGCCTTGCTCAATACCTTTTTCAATGCCTTCCTCAAGTCCTCGTTGTCGTCCTTCTTCAAGTCCAAGCTGGTGTCCTTCTTCATGCCCTTCTAATTTAGCAGTACTCAACACATCATTCTGTATCATTACCGCATCTATATGGCGATCGTATGCCAGCTTTTCAGCCTTATCCATATTATAATAAACCAGTTTCTTACGAGCCTCTTCAAGTCCGGGTGCCTTTGTATCGGGACGTATGCACCCTGTCTTCAGATATTCGATCCATTCTTCCAGAGGAGTAACAGCTACTTTATTAAACTCATTCACACGGATAAGGAAATATTCTGGAAAGATTTCAGCAGGCAACTTACGAACAATAGCTCCCTGTTCTTTGGTAGTAACTTTCAGATGATCGCCCGTGTGTACACCCAAAAATGTATTCTGTCCATGATAAAGGTAATCACTTCCTTGTCCAATGTCAAAATAAAGAATACTGATAGAATATACTTTCTTTACGTTAGAGTAGATTTCACCCAAATCGATATGTTCGGTAATAGTCTTAGCTACTCCATACAGGATTCGTTCCAGATAATAGAGTTCACGAGTATTTTGAACTTCGACAAGAACTATTTCATCTTTACTATTACGGGCTTTAATATCAACACGATTAAATTTATCATCTTCCCGTTGCTGATTACCTTCACTTTCTAAAATTTCAAGAATATGAATCTCCTCACCTAATAATACTGTGAGGAAACCTTCAAGCACGCCAAAGTTAGCCTTATTACGTAAAAGGCGCTTGATTGCCCAGTCAAAACGAATATATTTGTCTTTCTGTTCCATAAGAATACGTTTTTAGCAAAGGTAAGCATTATATTGGTAAAAGGGATAAATTTCAGTCAAAAGTATTATATAACACAGCAAAAAAAGATTGCTTGTGCAAGTAGTCCTTTCTTTCTATCTTCGAAGAGGATGCCTTCCCCACACTTGATACCCCAATATCTCAATCAGCATCCTCTTCTTCTATCTTTCCGCCAAATCTTTTTACATAAAATCCCCAGTAAAGCAACACTCTACTTATTAACTAATTTATTAACGCACATTTTTTTTTAGCTTGGTCATGAATTTCGGGAACCATATCTTTGCGTCGTGATCACAAAACAACAATAAAACAGATTAACTAACTATTAAAAGAAGAAAGACTATGGCATTAAAGTATGTTGTCAAGAAAAGAGTTTTCGGCTTTGACAAAACAAAGACTGAAAAGTATGTAGCACAGAATGTAATTACCAATACGGTAAATTTCAGAGATTTATGCAAGGAAGTATCCATGTTCGGTATGATTCCCGAAGGCGCAGTGAAACACGTGATTGACGCACTGATTGATGCGTTGAACACGAACCTCAACAAAGGATTGTCTGTACAATTAGGTGACTTCGGATGTTTCCGTCCGAGCATGAACTGTAAAAGTCAGAATGAAGAAAAAGATGTAGATGCCGATACCGTTCGTCGAGTGAAAATTGTATTTACGCCGGGATATAAATTTAAGGATATGCTGGATAATGTAAGTATTTACAAGACGGAAGGAAACGGCGGCACCTCTTCCGGAAATGGAGGGGGAAATAAACCGGAAAATCCGGACGAAGGCGGTAGCGGTGAGGCTCCGGATCCTGCAGCATAACGTATGAATCATATCTATATATGTAGTAGTTATACGCAAGTCTACGTATAAACAGCGTATAAGAGCTGACTAATGTAACAGCCAATTTTTATTAACGTGAGATACCTTTTCCACCGCGGAGGAAAGCTGTATCTCACGTTTTTACTGATTAGAGTAAGTAAAATACTCTATTTTCTAGCTAATTTATTAAAAACTAGCCTTAATTGAATGATTTTTTGACCTTTACTGAATAAAATATTCCCTATCTTTGACTCCCGAAATTCAAACCTAATACAAAAAACCCATGAAGAAACAACTACTCTCTTGCTGCTTGGCTGCATTGGGACTGACAGCAATTCAAGCGCAAAGCTTCAACGAGTGGAAAGATCCGGAAGTGAATTCCGTAAACCGTTCCGCTATGCACACTAATTACTTTGCTTTCGCATCGGCTGATGAAGCTAAAGCCGGCATTAAAGAAAATTCCGCGAATTTCATGACCCTGAACGGTCTTTGGAAATTCAACTGGGTGAGACACGCAGACGCGCGCCCGACTGATTTTTATCAGACTAATTTCAACGACAAAGGTTGGGATGACCTTCAAGTTCCCGGCGTTTGGGAGTTGAACGGCTACGGTGACCCTATCTATGTCAACGTAGGATATGCCTGGAGAAGCCAATTCAAAAACAACCCTCCGCTAGTACCGACAGAAAACAACCACGTAGGCTCTTACCGCAAAGAAATCATCCTTCCTGCCGACTGGAAAGGCAAAGAAATTTTCGCACATTTCGGCTCGGTAACGTCCAATATGTACCTTTGGGTGAACGGACGCTACGTAGGATATAGCGAAGACAGCAAACTGGAAGCTGAATTCAACCTGACTAACTACCTGAAACCGGGTAAGAACGTCATCGCCTTTCAAGTTTTCCGCTGGTGCGACGGTAGTTACCTGGAAGATCAGGACTTCTTCCGCTACTCCGGCGTAGGACGCGACTGTTATCTTTACGCACGCGACAAGAAATACATCCAGGATATTCGCATCACTCCCGATTTGGACAGCCAATATAAAGACGGTACATTAAATATAGCCGTTGACCTGAAAGGAAGCGGCACAGTAGCTTTGGACTTGACAGATGTTCAAGGCAACAGCGTAGCGACTGCCGACCTGAAAGGTTCGGGAAAACTAAACACAACCCTATCCGTCTCCAATCCGGCGAAATGGACTGCTGAAACGCCTAATCTCTACACGCTGACCGCTACACTGAAAAACGGCAACAACGTAGTAGAAGTAATCCCTGTCAAAGTAGGTTTCCGCAAGATTGAATTGAAAGGCGGACAGATACTCGTAAACGGACAACCGGTACTCTTCAAAGGAGCCGACCGTCACGAAATGGACCCGGACGGCGGTTATGTGGTTTCTACCGAACGTATGCTGCAAGATATCAAAGTGATGAAAGAACTCAATATCAACGCCGTGCGTACCTGCCATTACCCAGACGACAACCGTTGGTATGACCTGTGCGACCAATACGGTCTATATGTAGTAGCCGAGGCAAACGTAGAATCTCACGGAATGGGCTACGGCGACCAGACACTGGCAAAGAACCCAATCTACGCCAAAGCCCACATGGAACGTAACCAACGCAACGTACAACGCGGTTACAACCATCCGTCCATCATCTTCTGGTCATTGGGTAATGAAGCCGGCATGGGACCAAACTTTGAGAAATGCTACACTTGGATTAAGAATGAAGACAAGACACGTGCCGTACAGTACGAACAAGCAGGAACCAGCGAATTCACCGATATTTTCTGCCCGATGTACTATGACTATGACGCTTGTATCAAATATAGCGAAGGCAATATCCAAAAGCCGTTAATCCAATGTGAATACGCGCACGCTATGGGTAATTCACAGGGAGGATTCAAAGAATACTGGGACATCATCCGCAAATATCCGAAATATCAGGGCGGATTTATCTGGGACTTCGTAGACCAGTCCTGCCACTGGAAAAACAAAGACGGAGTAAGCATCTACGGCTATGGCGGCGACTTCAACAAATACGACGCTTCGGATAATAACTTCAACGACAACGGTTTGATTAGCCCCGACCGCGTACCCAATCCGCATGCATACGAAGTAGCTTATTTCTATCAGGATATATGGACGACTCCTGCCGATCTTGCCAAAGGCGAAATCAACATCTTCAACGAGTATTTCTTCCGCGACTTGTCTGCTTATTACATGGAATGGCAATTACTGGCAAACGGAGAAGTAGTGCAAACAGGCATCGTATCCGACCTGAAAGTAGCGCCCCAACAAACTGTGAAAGTGCAAATTCCATTTGACACAAAGAACATCTGTCCTTGCAAAGAACTGCTGCTCAACGTGAGCTACAAACTGAAAGCCGCCGAAACACTGCTGCCGGCCGGAACCACCATCGCTTACGACCAACTAAGCATCCGTGACTATAAAGCACCGGAACTGAAACTGGAAAACCAACAGGCATCTAACCTTCCGGTCATCGTGCCCACCATTTTGGACAACGACCGCAACTTCCTGATTGTGAAAGGTGAAAACTTCTCTATGGATTTCAACAAACACAATGGTTATCTCTGCCGTTACGACGTCAACGGCATGCAACTGATGGAAGATGGCAGCGCACTGACTCCTAACTTCTGGCGTGCACCGACCGACAATGACTTCGGAGCCGGACTGCAACGCAAATATGCCGCCTGGAAGAATCCGGAACTGAAACTGACTTCTCTGAAACATGCTATTGAAAACGATCAGGCAGTGGTTCGTGCCGAATATGATATGAAGTCGATTGGCGGAACATTATCGCTGACTTACACCATTAACAACAAGGGAGCAGTGAAAGTTACCCAAAAGATGGCGGCAGACAAGAGCAAGAAAGTTTCTGACATGTTCCGTTTCGGTATGCAAATGCGTATGCCTGTCAACTTCAACGAGATAGAATATTACGGTCGTGGTCCGGGAGAAAACTATGCCGACCGCAACCACGCGGCAATGTTAGGAAAATATCGCCAGACAGTGGAAGAACAATTCTATCCTTACATCCGCCCGCAGGAAACCGGAACAAAAACGGATATCCGCTGGTGGAGACTTCTGAACATCAGTGGCAACGGACTGCAATTCGTATCGAGTGCTCCTTTCTCCGCTTCTGCCCTGAATTACACCATCGAGTCATTGGATGACGGCGACAGCAAAGACCAGCGTCACTCACCGGAAGTAGAAAAGGCAGACTTCACCAACTTCTGTATCGACAAGGCACAAACCGGACTTGCCTGTGTCAACAGTTGGGGAGCTATTGCACTGGAAAAATATCGTCTTCCTTATCAGGATTATGAGTTAAGTTTTATTATGACTCCTGTATATCATAAAATAAAGTAAAAAACATAGTTAAAAAACACGGTATCAGAGAACAAGAATACCGAATTTAAAGTACTTTTGCAACCGGAAACTAAATTAAGGAATTTAGTTTCCGGTTTTTCTTCCTTAACCCCCTTATCTATATGGATGAACAGCACACTGGCAACAAACGCATTAAATTAAAAAACAGATATTTATAAGTATGAAAAGTAGAATTGTTTTATTTGCATTTTGCGTAGCCCTCTTGTCTAGTTGTGGCAATAAGGGCAATGACACAGGAAAGGTTCCTGAATATGCAGTACAAGAGTTACAAAAAACGACTGCTAATTTAACAACTGCCTATCCGGCTACAATTAAAGGAAAACAAGATGTAGAAATCCGCCCCCAAGTATCGGGCTTCATCACGAAACTCTGTGTAGACGAAGGAGCAGCTGTCCGTAAAGGACAAGTGTTGTTCATTGTTGATCCGACTCAATACGAAGCAGCTGTACGCACTGCCAAAGCAGCAGTGGCTACAGCAGAAGCAGCAGTGAGTACTCAACAGATGACGTATGACAATAAGAAAGAGTTGAACAAAAAGCAAATCATCAGTGACTATGACCTGGCAATGGCAGAAAATTCCCTGGCACAGACCAAAGCCCAATTGGCACAAGCAAAAGCACAACTGACCACTGCTCAACAGAACTTGTCATTCACACAGGTTAAAAGTCCGTCAGATGGCGTTATCAACAATATCCCTTATCGTGTAGGAGCATTGGTAAGTCCTTCTATCGCTACACCGATGACTACTGTTTCCGAGATTGACGAAGTATATGTATACTTCTCAATGACAGAAAAGGAATTGCTGGCAATGACCAAGTCCGGTAGCACTATCAAAGAAGAAATCAGCAAAATACCGACTATCAAACTGCAATTAATTGATGGTTCCACATACGATATAGAGGGTAAAGTAGATGCTATCACAGGTGTTATCGACCAATCTACCGGTTCGGTAAGCATCCGTGCTATCTTCCCGAATAAGGAACATGTATTGCGTAGCGGAGGTACTGCAAACGTTCTGATTCCTTATACCATGGAGAATGTAATCACTATACCGCAGTCTGCAACAGTAGAAATCCAGGATAAGAAGTTCGTTTATGTTTTGCAACCGGACAACACGGTAAAATATACAGAAATCAAAATCTTCAATCTGGATAACGGAAAAGAGTACTTGGTTACTTCCGGTTTGAATTCAGGAGATAAAATCGTAATCGAAGGAGTACAAAACCTGAAAGACGGTCAGAAGGTTCAGCCTATCGCACCGGCGCAAAAAGAAGCAAACTATCAACAACATTTGAAAGACCAACACGACGGTAATTTAGCCACAGCCTTCAACTAATAATCAGATAATCATTATGAAATTAGATAGATTTATTAACCGTCCGGTACTATCAACCGTTATTTCTATCCTGATAGTCATCCTGGGGGCTATCGGATTGGCGACACTGCCTATCACGCAGTATCCGGACATCGCGCCTCCTACCGTTTCGGTAAGAGCCACCTATACGGGAGCCAGTGCATCGACCGTATTGAATTCCGTAATTGCTCCATTGGAGGAACAAATCAACGGTGTAGAAAACATGATGTATATGACCTCAACTGCGTCAAACACGGGTTCCGGTGATATATCCATATATTTCAAACAAGGAACAGACCCGGACATGGCTGCCGTCAATGTGCAAAACCGTGTCTCCATGGCACAAGGTCTGCTGCCTGCCGAAGTAACTAGAGTCGGTGTAACCACTCAAAAACGCCAGACTTCCATGCTGGTAGTATTCTCTCTCTATGACGAGACAGATACATATAGCGAATCGTTTATTGAAAACTATGCTAAGATCAACCTGATTCCTCAAGTTCAACGTGTACAGGGTGTAGGTGACGCCAACGTTTTGGGTCAGGATTATTCTATGCGTATCTGGTTACGACCGGACGTCATGGCACAATACAAGCTCGTTCCCGGTGATGTTTCCGCTGCTCTGGCAGAACAGAATGTCGAAGCTGCTCCAGGACAGTTCGGTGAACGCAGTAACCAGACTTTCCAATACACCATCCGTTATAAAGGACGCTTGCAACAGCCTGAAGAGTTTGAAAATATCGTTATCAAATCTCTTCCTGACGGTGAAGTACTCCGTCTGAAAGATATAGCAGAAATTCAGCTGGACCGCTTGGGATATAACTTTACCAACCGGGTAGACGGGCACAAGTCTGTGACTTGTATCGTATACCAGATGGCAGGAACCAATGCGACACAGACCATCAGTGATATTGAAGCATTGTTGGATGAAGCATCAAAAACGTTGCCTACCGGATTGAAGCTGAACATCTCCATGAATGCCAACGACTTCCTTTTCGCTTCTATCCATGAAGTGTTGAAGACGTTGATCGAAGCATTTATCCTGGTGTTTATCGTAGTGTATATCTTCTTGCAGGATTTACGTTCCACATTGATTCCGACTATCGCCATTCCGGTAGCTCTGATCGGTACTTTCTTCATCCTGTCCCTGGTAGGATTCAGTTTGAACTTGTTGACGTTATGTGCGCTCGTGCTTGCTATCGCGATTGTGGTCGACGATGCGATTGTGGTCGTCGAGGGTGTGCATGCCAAGCTTGACCAAGGTTATACATCTGCCCGTCTGGCTTCTATCGATGCTATGAATGAATTGGGTGGTGCTATCGTATCTATTACGCTGGTCATGATGGCCGTATTCGTTCCGGTAAGTTTCATGGGAGGTACAGCAGGAACATTCTATCGTCAGTTCGGTATGACTATGGCAATCGCTATCGGTCTGTCCGCATTGAACGCATTGACTTTGAGTCCGGCTTTGTGTGCCGTTCTTCTGAAACCTCACAAAAAAGAAGACGGAACTACGGAAGACTCCACATTAAAAGAACGTATGAAAGTAGCCTATACGGCAGCCCATACAACCATGATCAACAGATATACCGAGGCTATCGGAAAGATGTTGCATCCGGGAATTACACTGACTTTCACGCTTATTGCCATTCTCGGCATGATCTTTGGTTTGTTCAGTATCAATCCGATAGTTACTGCAATTTTCGTAGTGCTTAGTATGCTGGCACTGATCGGAATGAGTACGAAGAAGTTTAAAAACAGATTCAACGATACATACGAATCAATCCTGAAACGTTATAAGAAACGAGTACTGTTCTTTATCCAGAAGAAATGGTTGTCTATGGGATTAGTTGTCGCTTCCATTGCGATACTTGTATTCTTCATGAACACCACTCCGACAGGTATGGTGCCTAATGAAGATACCGGAACGCTGATGGGAGCAGTAACATTGCCTCCGGGTACTTCTCAAGACCGTTCTGAAAAAATCCTGGCACGTGTAGACAGTCTGATCGCTTCCGATCCTGCGGTATTGTCACGTACCATGATTTCCGGATTCAGCTTTATCGGTGGTCAGGGACCTTCCTATGGTTCTTTCATCATCAAACTGAAAGACTGGGACGAACGTTCCATGATACAGAATTCAGACGTTGTAGTCGGTTCCTTGTATATGCGTGCACAAAAGATTATCAAAGAAGCACAGGTATTGTTCTTCGCTCCTCCTATGATCCCGGGTTACTCGGCATCTACAGATATTGAGGTAAATATGCAAGATAAGACCGGTGGTGACCTGAACAAATTCTTCGATGTGGTTAATGATTATACGGCAGCACTGGAAGCACGTCCGGAAATCAATTCGGCAAAGACTTCCTTCAACCCGAATTTCCCGCAATACATGATCGACATCGATGCAGCAGCTTGTAAAAAAGCAGGTATCAGCCCGAGCGATATCCTCACTACCATGCAAGGATATTACGGAGGTTTGTATGCATCCAACTTCAACCGTTTCGGTAAGATGTATCGTGTTATGATTCAGTCAGATCCATTGTCACGCAAAAACTTGGAATCTTTGAAGAATATCAAGGTGCGTAATAGTGCAGGTGAGATGGCCCCGATTGCCCAGTTCATCTCTGTGGAGAAAGTATATGGTCCGGATATTATCAGCCGTTTCAACCTTTATACCTCTATGAAAGTAATGGTAGCTCCGGCAAGCGGTTATACATCCGGTCAGGCATTGACTGCCCTCGCCGAGGTTGCCCAAGAAAACCTGCCTACCGGTTATACGTATGAATTAGGAGGTATGGCGCGTGAAGAGGCTCAAAGTAGCGGAAGTGCTACCGGACTGATTTTTGTGCTCTGTTTCGTATTCGTTTACTTATTGTTGAGTGCACAGTACGAAAGTTACATTCTTCCGCTGGCTGTATTGTTATCCGTTCCGTTCGGTCTGTTAGGCAGCTTCCTGTTTGTAAACGGTGTAAGTGCTATCGGTAATATTTCGGCATTGAAGATGATTCTGGGTACGATGTCCAACAATATCTATATGCAGATCGCGTTAATCATGTTGATGGGTCTGTTGGCAAAGAATGCCATCTTGATTGTAGAGTTCGCCCTCGACCGTCGTAAGATGGGTATGAGTATCACTTGGGCAGCCGTATTGGGTGCCGGTGCCCGTCTCCGCCCGATTTTGATGACATCATTGGCTATGGTAGTCGGTTTGCTTCCGTTGATGTTTGCCTTCGGTGTAGGTGCTCACGGTAACCGTACACTGGGTACAGCTTCTATCGGTGGTATGTTAATCGGTATGATTTGCCAGATTTTTATCGTTCCTGCGCTGTTTGTAGTCTTCCAGTACTTACAAGAGAAGGTTAAACCGATGGAATGGGAAGATATCGACAATACAGATGCCGTAACAGAGATTGAACAATACGCTAAATAATGAAATTCGATATGAAGAAACAGATTCTATATATGTTGTGCGCAACTGCTCTCCTGAGCAGCTGCCACATCTATAAGTCGTATGACAGACCCGAAGACATCACTACTTCCGGCCTGTATCGCGATCCGGTAGCGGATAATGATACACTGGTTTCGGATACAGCCAACTTCGGTAATCTGCCGTGGAGAGAAGTCTTCACCGACCCGCAACTCCAGTCTCTCATCGAAACGGGACTGAAACAAAATACAGACCTCTTGTCCGCCGCTCAAAATGTGAAAGCAGCAGAAGCGTCCCTCATGTCGGCACGCCTGGCTTATGCCCCGTCATTAGGATTGTCTCCGCAAGGAACGATCAGCAGCTTTGACAAGAATGCAGCTACAAAAACTTATTCATTACCTGTCACAGCCAGTTGGCAAATCGATTTATTCGGTCAGTTGCTGAACTCGAAACGAAATGCGCAAGTTACACTGAAGCAAATGAAAGCTTACCGCCAGGCAGTACAAACACAAGTTGTCTCTAACATCGCCAATATGTATTATACATTAATGATGTTGGACCGCCAACTGGAAATAACCAAAGCCACGGCTGAAATTCTGAAAAAGAATGCCGAGACAATGGAAGCAATGAAAAACTCTGCTATGTACAATATCAATTCGGCAGGCGTAGAACAGAGCAAGGCTGCCTATGCGCAAGTACTTGCCACTATTCCCGACATTGAACAAAGCATCCGTGAGACAGAAAATGCCCTGTCCACTTTCCTCGGAGAAGCTCCTCATGCCATCAAACGTGGTGTATTGGAAGCACAAGTACTTCCAACGGAACTTTCCGCAGGTATACCTATTCAATTGCTATCCAACCGCCCGGACGTGAAAGCAGCCGAAATGTCATTGGCAAGTTGTTATTACAATACAAATTCGGCACGTGCTTCATTCTATCCGCAAATCACGCTCAGCGGCTCTGCGGGATGGACAAACAGCGCCGGAAGTGCGATTATAAATCCGGGTAAGTTGTTGGCTTCTGCCATTGGTTCGCTGACACAGCCTTTGTTCTACCGGGGACAAAACATTGCTCGTCTGAAAGCTGCCAAAGCGCAGGAAGAACAAGCGAAATTATCTTTCCAGCAGGCCTTGTTGAATGCCGGTAGTGAAGTCAGCAATGCGCTAAGTTTATACCAAAAGACGAGTGAAAAGGTAGAATCTCGTCAAATGCAAGTAGAATCTGCCAAAAAAGCTTCGGAAGATACAAAAGAATTGTTTAACTTAGGGACTTCAACCTACCTGGAAGTATTGTCTGCACAGCAGGCTTACTTGAGCGCACAAATTTCACAGGTTTCTGATTGCTTTGATCGGATGCAGGCTGTAGTAAGCCTTTACCAGGCACTGGGTGGTGGAAGAGAAGAATAACTTTAAACTTATACTATTATGATTAGTCCGTTAGCTTACGTAGATCCCGAAGCAAAGCTGGGCAAGAATGTAACCGTTCTGCCTTTTGCCTACATTGAAAAGAATGTAGAGATCGGGGATGATTGCGTCATCATGTCTTACGCTAGTATCCTGCAAGGTACTAAAATGGGAAAAGGAAACAAGGTACATCAGAATGCTGTCCTCGGAGCGGAACCACAAGATTTCCACTATACTGGAGAAGAAAGCAGCCTGATTATCGGAGATAATAACGATATTCGTGAGAATGTAGTAATCAGCCGCGCTACATTTGCCGGCAATGCTACCAAAATCGGAAACGGAAACTACCTGATGGATAAAGTACATCTTTGCCATGACGTACAAATCAACAATAACTGTGTGGTAGGTATCGGCACCACTATTGCAGGAGAATGTACGTTGGATGATTGCGTTATCCTAAGTGGAAATGTCACCTTGCACCAGTATTGCCATATAGGTAGCTGGACACTGATACAGAGCGGATGCCGTATATCTAAAGATGTACCTCCGTACGTTATCATGTCAGGAAATCCGGTAGCATATCACGGTGTAAACGCCGTAGTTCTTTCTCAACATCACAATACATCGGAAAGAATCCTTCGTCACATCGCTAATGCATACCGTTTGATTTATCAGGGTAATTTTAGCGTTCAGGATGCTGTACAGAAGATCATCGATCAGGTTCCTATGAGTGAGGAGATCGAGAATATTGTAAATTTCGTGAAGAACTCGGAAAGAGGGATTGTGAAATAAACAAAGTGAGTCCATATAAAGAAGGTTGATACTTTTTCAAGTATCAACCTTCTTTTTTATATTCAAATTCAAAGATTCAATTCACTATTCAAACTCCAACGTTCCGAAGAAATCAGGGCGGTGGAAATCCGGCTGTTCAATCTGTATCGGATTCCATGAAAGGAAATGAGGGGTCTGCAATTCATCGCCACATTTATAGAAATTAGCTTTTATCTCCTTTCCGTCGAGCGAATCAATCTGGTGCTTAAAGAACACAGAATACGGAATAATAAGGGCCACTTCCCAGTCCGTTTCACCGATGCGTTCAGCAAAAGGCTGATTACCCAGACTAGACCAGCGTTGTACAAGAGCAGTCACCTCTTTCGGTGCATGTTCGCGGTTGTTACGCACAGGTCCGGCACCCACCAGAATAGTTCCGATGCAATTGCATTCTATATTATAATAGATCCCGTCGCCTGCAGGTATGGAAAAGAATTCCACGCAGGAGTCAGTCCATACAGAACCGTTATCTTTTCCATACTTGGCACGTACACTCTCCTCTTTCACTTTAAAATGTAGCAAAATCGAGTTCTGTGTGTGAGCAATTCGAAAATTCACTTTAGGTTTGTAAGGATATTCAGCCCAATTGACACACTGAATCGACTGAAAATCTATTTTTTCTTCATCGAATAGTTTAGGAAGCGAACAAGCCTCCACGTTAGCCGCACTAATTTTCTTTACTTTCATATATCTTTCGTTTGAATGATACAAATATAGTTACTTTCTTTGGTTTACACCTTATTTCTATGTTATTTTTAAATTGCAAATTATTATATCAAAAAATAATATTTAGTTAAATATTACTCAACTATTATATAATGAGATATTTTTTCATATATTTGCCATCACTTAACCGATTAAATAGATACTGTTTATGAAAACATCCCTTAAAGACATAGCAGAAACCTTAAAATTATCCAAGACAACAATCTCTTGGGTACTTTCTGGTAAGGGGGATGAAAAAGGTATTAGTCTTGCTACACAAGAAAAAGTCTTTCAATGCGCCAAACAGTTGAATTACCAGCCTAATTTATTAGCCAGAAGCCTAAATACGGGTATATCAGGCACAATCGGATTAATCATACCGGATATTACAGACTCTTTTTACTCCAAAGTTGCCCGTTCTATAGAAAAGGAAGCGGAAACACAAGGCTATTCATTAATGATTTGTAGCTCTGAATCTGAAATAGAAAGAGAAAACAGAATGATCCGGTTATTCAAAGCGAAACAGGTGGATGGAATTATAGTAGCCCCCACAAAAGTTTCTAAAATTGAAATACAGAATCTAGTCAAAGAAGGCTATCCATTAGTCTTATTTGACCGCTACTTTCCTGAGATGCAGACAAACTACATCATTATTGACAATGAAGGCAGTAGCTACGAGTTAGTAAAGAAAATGATCGATAACGGATCATCTAAAATAGCTATTATTACCACGAATCCTCATCTCCGCACAATGAATATGAGACGAGAAGGGTATGCAAGAGCTTTAATTGAAGCCAACCTACCCGTTGATCCTGATCTATATGGAGAGGTGACCTTTGTTGATTATGAGAAGAATGTTTTCAAGACTCTTGATCAAATATTCAGCAAAGTACCTGATGTAGATGGGTTCTTCTTCACAACCCATATTTTGGCTCTGGAAGCATTCCGTTACTTTTATGAAAAAGGAATCAATATAAATAAAGGATATGAATTGGCTTGTATTCATGGAGTATCAGCATTCCGTGTCTTAGCACCTAATATGAACATCGCAAGAATGCCAATAGAAGAGATCGGTAAGAATGCCGTAAGGATTCTACTTGGCGATATCAAATATCGCTTGGAAAATTCGACCGAAAAAAGAGAAGTAGAAACACTTGTCCTGCCATGTTCATTACCCTAGTCATGATTTTACATTTTTTCTTCAATCACTTAACCGGTTTAGTGAAAATAAATAATGATATCAAATTAACAAATGTAACAATAAAGAAAATAGCCCTCTAATTATTAACATAAAGATACAGAATTATGAAGTTCCAAATTAAAAATGAAAAATACATGCTGGCTCTATTAGGACTTCTAGTATGGGCATGCAGCAGTAACAACATTGATATTGAAAATATGCGATGTGAATATCAAATTTCTCCAATTGGCATTGATTCACCAGCACCGCGTTTTACTTGGAATTACACAACCAATAATGAAGATGCAACAGAGTTTTCTCAAGACAGCTATCAGCTATATATCGCCACCCGGGAACAAGATTTGAGAAACTCATCCGATAATAGCTGGCAATCTGACACTATTTACTCTGATACTCCTCATGCGACCTATCAAGGATCAGAAAAATTGAAATCCAGAACTCGTTATTACTGGCAAGTAATAGCATGGGATAAAACAAAGGAACATAAGATTATCTCTCCTATATCCAGTTTTGAAACAGCTCAACTCAACCAAAGTGACTGGACAGGAGTATGGATTACTGATAATCATGATAAAGATTATACGCCAGCGCCCATGTTGCGCAAGTCGTTTATCGCTCAAGATGATATACAACAAGCAAGATTATATGTAAGTGCCGCTGCATATTATAAAATGACATTAAATGGTAAATCAATAACATCATCACATCTCAATCCGGGTTTTACTCATTATAATAAAAGAAATCTGTATAACACATACGACGTCACTTCACAACTGCTCAAAGGAGAGAACGTACTATCTGCAATACTTGGGAACGGATTCTACAACGAATCGGCCCCTGTAGCAACATGGAGCTATGAGCAAGCCCGCTGGCGTAACCGCCCAAGAATGATCTGCGAAATGGAGATATTATATAAAAATGGAGAAAAGCAAACCATCCATTCAGATTCTACTTGGAAAACGAGTATCGGTCCTTATATACAAAACAATATTTATAGTGGTGATACCTATGATGCATGTCTTGCAATTGCTGGATGGGACAAACCGGGTTTTGATGACTCTAAATGGACAAATGCAATTCAGGTGGCTGCCCCTTCTCCCCTACTAGTATCACAAAACATGCCTGCTATTGAAACGGAACAATTTATCACTCCAATCAATATGCGTTCTTTTGGTGATACAGTCTATGTATACGATTTTGGAGTTAATATGTCAGGGGTCTGTACTCTTTCTATCAATGACAAGAAAGGCACTAAAGTCAGTATGCAACACGGCGAATTGCTAAAAGATAACGGACGCTTGGAAATGCGCAACTTAGATATTTACTACAAACCATTACCTGGCCTCGCTTTTCAAACAGACACTTATATATTGGACGGAAAACAAGGTACATTCACTCCAGATTTTACATATCATGGATTTCAATATGTAGAAGTTCGTTCAGATCGTCCTGTAAAACTTACTAAAGAGAGCTTAACCGCTCAATTCATACATACGGCTGTTCCTCCTGTTGGTAAATTCAGTTGTTCAAATGAACTATTAAATAAAATATGGAAAGCTGCTAATCAATCATATTTATCAAATCTGATGAGTATCCCGACTGACTGTCCCCAACGAGAGAAAAATGGATGGACTGCCGATGCACACATAACAATGGATTTAGGATTATTAAACTTCGATGGTATTACTTTCTATGAAAAATGGCTGGATGATATGATTGATAATCAAAATGAAGAAGGACGTATATCGGGAATCATTCCTAGTTCCGGATGGGGCTATGATGACTGGATAGGTCCTGTATGGGATGCTGCCATGTTTATCGTGCCAATGGCAATTTACCACTACTATGGAGATACAAGAAGCATCGAAAAACTATGGCCTGTATGCACCAAATACCTTGCCTACCTCGCAGGACGCGAGGACGCGGAAGGAACCGTAACTTACGGAATTGGTGACTGGGTATTCCATAAAACACAAACCCCTACAGAATTCACCACTACCTGCTATTATTATTTAGACAATCTGTATATGGCTAAATTTGCAGAACTCATTGGAAAAGATGGTAGTAGTTATGCTAAGAAAGCAGAAGAATTGAAATTGCTTATCAATCACAAATACTTCGACACATCCAAAGCTATTTATGCCAATGGTTCGCAAGCAGCACAAGGAGTTGCCTTATACCTTGGAATCGTTCCTAAAGAATACGAACAGCAGGTTGCAGATAATCTTTCTACGATGATAAAAGCCAATAAAAACCTGCTCGATTTTGGAGTTTTAGGCAGTAAAACAGTCCTGCGGATGCTTTCCAAATATGGATATGCTGACTTGGCATATCAGATGGCCGCACAAGAAGAAGCTCCATCTTGGGGCAATTGGATAAAACAAGGTTTCACTACACTAGCAGAAACATGGATACTTTCACCTGAATTTAGAGATGCCTCCGTAAATCACATGTTTCTTGGAGACATTAATGCATGGATGTACAATATATTGGCAGGCATTAATTATGATGAACAGAAACCCGGATTCAAACATATTCTTATCCAACCTCATTTCGTAAAAGGTCTTGACTGGGTAAAAGCAGAATATAAATCTGTAAACGGAATCATTCGTTCTGAATGGGAACGTAAAGGAGAACAAGTGATTCTCAAAGTCACGATCCCAGTCAATACGAATGCAACAGTAGAATATAATGGTAAAAAGATAGATTTAAGGTCAGGAAAACATCAACTCACATTTTAATTGAAACAAAAGAAAGGAGGTTTAATAGAGGTATATAAAGAAGCAAAAATGAGACCGTTATGTAATACTATAAAAATATAACACTAGTTACTTTGTCACACCATCAATCAAATCTATTAACAATGAATAAAATCAGTACACTGCTATTTTTGATATTTCTCACTTGTACAAGTGGTGTTTTTGCCGATTCCGGTAGTTCCATCTCCTTAAATGGAACATGGGAACTCTCTTATTGGATGCAACCTGAAGAACCTATAACTTCGCCCAAGGACATGCAACTAGCTGAAGTGAAACATCTATCAGCCCAAGTCCCCGGTAATGTAGAACTAGACCTAATGGCTGCCAACTTAATTAAAGATCCGATGATTGGCAGTAATGTAAATGAATTACGCAAATGGGAAGGCTATCAATGGTGTTATTCCAAATCATTCGTAGCGCCACAACTAAAACCAGGACAACAATATCAACTCTTCTTTGCCGGAATAGACTGTCTGGCCGATATATGGCTGAATGGAAAGCACATTGGCAAAGCAGAAAATATGATGATTGAACATGCTTTTAATGTAACTAAAGAAATAAAAGCAGGAGAAAGCAATCAACTCCAAGTGATACTCCGTTCATCTGTTATTGAAGGACAAAAACATCTGTTAGGGACATTCAGTATTGGAAACTTCCCGTCTGAAGAATCCGTATTCATCAGAAAAGCTCCGCACACCTATGGATGGGACATTCTGCCACGATTAGTCAGTGCAGGTTTGTGGAGAGATGTAGAATTACGCGTATTGAATCCGGCACGTCTCACAGATGTTCACTATATGGTCGCCAATGTAGACACTGCTACCAGAAATGTACGTTTGTATACTGATGTACAAGTAAAACTACCTTTCGAAAAGTTCGACAAAGTGAAAGCCGTATATACATTAAGTCGCCATGGGAAAGAAATATATAAAGGAAGCTCTGTTGTCGTTTCCCCAGCATTCCGATATATAATGGAAATCAAGAATGCTGATTTATGGTGGCCAAGAGGATATGGAGAACCGGCTTTATATGATGCAAAAGTAGAGTTAGTAGATTCTGACGGCACTATTTTATCAACAGATAATAAACGGGTAGGCCTCCGCACGATTCAACTAGACATTACAGACATCAACCTCCCACCGGATCATCCGGGTAAATTCTGTTTCATAGTCAATGGAGAACCTATTTTTATTCACGGAACCAATTGGGTACCCATGGATGCACTCCATAGCCGGGATCATTCTTTCGTAGACGAATCTATCCGCATGGCTGTAGAATTAAACTGCAATATGATACGTTGTTGGGGTGGCAACGTGTATGAAGATCATCATTTCTTTAATTTATGCGATGAAAACGGCATTATGGTATGGCAGGATTTTACGATGGGATGTACTTTCTATCCTCAACGCAGCTCATTTACACAAGCATTGGAAGAAGAGGCCATTTCCGTTGTATGCAAGTTACGCAATCATCCATCACTCGTTTTATGGTCAGGAAATAATGAAGACGATTGTGCACTGCGCTGGTCTTTGCAACCATTTAATATTAATCCAAATCAGGATGTAGTTAGCCGCAAGGTCCTCCCGGCAGTTATTTATGAGTTTGACCCTACTCGCCCTTATCTTCCCAGCTCTCCTTACTACAGCCAAGCGGTATATGAAAGAGGAAGTGCTGACCAATATTTACCAGAAAACCATTTATGGGGTCCCAGAGGATATTACAAAGACAAATTCTATACGGATGCTACCTGCTGCTTTGTCAGTGAAATCGGCTATCACGGCTGCCCTAATTTAGAAAGTCTCCAGAAAATGATGACAAAAGATGCCGTATATCCCTGGACAAAAAATCATGAATGGAATGATGAATGGGTTACCAAATCTGTTCGTAGATTCCCAGAATGGGGAAAGACATTCGATCGCAATAATCTTATGATTAATCAGGTACGTTTACTTTTTGGTGAAGTTCCCTCCAAACTGGATGATTTTATATTCGCTTCTCAATCCGTACAGGCAGAAGCTATGAAATATTTCATAGAAATGTGGCGTGGAAAGAAGTTTGACGACAAGACTGGTATTGTCTGGTGGAACCTGCGGGATGGATGGCCAGTGATCTCTGATGCGATTGTTGACTACTACAATTCAAAGAAGATGGCATATTATTTCATCAAGAATGTTCAACAGGATGTTTGTGTACTAATCAATGATGCAGAAGGCGGAAATTACCCACTGATAGGAACGAATGACACACGCAACGTACAAAGTGGTAATGTAACGGTAACAGATGCATCCTCGGGACGTAAAATCTATGAGAGCACTTTCCGTATTCCAGCCAATCAAAAGGTCAGAATAGCCTCACTACCGGAAGAAAGCGGTCAAGGAATCTATCTGATCCAATACCAGATCGGTAATCAGAAATTCATGAATCATTACCTATACGGCAAGGCACCTTTCAACTTGAAAGAATACAAGCGGCTGTTACAAAAAACCGGATTATACGCTAAAAAATAATAGTTATGAAAGAGAACTTGTTAGGAATTGACGTAGGAGGCACCAAATGCGCCATCATCTACGGTATCAAAGAAAACGACGAGCTACATATCATCGACAAAAAGAAATTTGATACGACCACAGTCGACGAAACAATAGACAGAATTCTCTGTGAAACCGAAAAGATGATGAACCTCCACCAGCTAACCCCTACTAACACAAAAGCGATTGGAATCTGTTGCGGAGGTCCTCTCAACAGTGAAACAGGCATCGTGATGTCTCCCCCTAACCTACCGGGATGGGACAACATCCCCATTGTGGCAATGGTGGAAAAAAAGACGGGCATTAAAACCAATCTACACAATGATGCCAATGCCTGTGCTTTAGCCGAATGGAAGTTCGGAGCAGGAAAAGGAACTAAGAATATGGTCTTTCTCACATTCGGTACGGGACTGGGAGCAGGATTAATATTAAATGGCAAACTGTATACGGGCACCAATGACAATGCCGGAGAACTGGGACATATCCGCCTGTCGGATTTCGGTCCGATAGGTTACGGTAAAAAGGGCTCTTTTGAGGGATTTGCCAGCGGTGGAGGTATTGCTCAACTCTCCAAAATGTATGTGATGGAGAAATTGCAGACCGGACAGAAAGTTGAATGGTGTACCTTACAGGAACTAGATCAGCTTACTGCCCGAAAAGTGGCTGAAGAAGCTGCCAAAGGTGATAAATTAGCCCAAAGCATATATGAGACGTCTGCTATTTATCTGGGAAAAGGATTATCCATGGTGATCGATATCTTGAATCCGGAAGTCATTGTGATAGGTGGCATCTATACCCGGAATAAAAATATGATGGAACCCATCATGCAAAAGATAATCGATCAGGAAGCATTATCCTGTGCAAACAGAGTATGTAAAGTGAAACCAGCCGCCTTGGGAGAGCAGATAGGAGATTATGCAGCTCTTTCTGTAGCCGCTAACTTAACCGATTAACTATTATGAAAGAGCTTATTGAAACAACACTGGAAGAGGCTCGGCAAACGTTGGAGAGCTTTCTTGAGGAAACAACAACAGTCGGGATTATTTCACAGGCAGCCTCTACCTGCGCCGAAGCATTAAAAGCCGGAAATAAGATTATCAGCTGTGGTAATGGAGGTTCTTTATGTGACGCCACCCACTTTGCAGAAGAACTAACCGGACGTTACCGCAACAACCGCATCCCGCTACCGGCAATTGCAATCAATGACCCGGCTTACATGACCTGTGTGGGAAATGATTTTTCGTTCAACGAGATCTTCTCCCGCTATGTAGAAGCTATGGGATGTAAGGGAGATGTATTATTGGCCATCAGCACAAGCGGACATTCCGAGAACATACTGAAAGCTGCCGTACAAGCACACAACAATGGAATGAAAGTGATAGCGCTGACTTCAAAAGGAGAGAATGAACTGTCACGACTGGCAGACATTGCAGTCTGCGCGCCACGAGCAGCACATTCCGACAGAATACAAGAAATTCACATCAAAGTTATCCACATTCTGATTCAGGCAATTGAGGCAGAATTAGGCTTTGAATAATAACCTACTAAATTTAATCAATATGGCAATGAAAATGACACATATCAGTAAAACTCTATTGAGTATTGTTTGCACACTTTGGGGAATGTCCGCCTGCTCGGATGATTATAACAAATATGACGATTGCCCGGCTTGCAACTATTATCCTGTTGCAGTAGGGAATTCAACAGGAACTCCGGTTCATGCTATCGGTGTCGAGATGGATCCACACTTCTTCTCACAAAACATCACCCGCAATGATGGTTCAAAGGCTGAAGATTGGGAAAATATAGTTGTACAACGGGTAAAGAAAATGAAAGTACAACAATTCCGAATCATGATGCAGCCACAATGGTGGGAACCCTCCAATGACAACAACGATCCTAATGTCGCGGATATGAGCAAATTCACTTTTGATTCGGAAGAAATGCAATCTGTATACAAAGTATTGGATCTGGCCCAGGAGAATAATATCGGAGTGACATTAGTCGTATGGGGAGCCATAACCAATATCGACTTACTATCAGGCATTAACAATGGTCAAAAGCATTTCTTGTGTGATGCACGAAGTTATAACGTTAATCCGGGTTGGATTGCCGGTATAGATAACTATGAAGAATTTGCTGAAAACTTCTCCACAATGGTGAAATACCTGATTGAAGAAAAGCATTATACCTGTATCAATCAAATTACTCCATTCAATGAACCTGACAGTCATATAGCAGGTTACGGCCGCATCATGTGGCAAGGTGATTTTGAAACCATGGGTTGGCAGGACACCTACGCCCCCATGGTGAAAGCACTGGATGCCAAGTTTAAAGCAGATGGAATACGCAGTAAGGTACACTTCAACCTTTCTGACAATACAGACGGTACACCCGGATATATCGCTGCCTGTGTTTCCGCTTTCACAAACGATGAAGCC
This sequence comes from Bacteroides sp. 1_1_30, assembly GCF_020982715.1. NCBI lineage: Bacteria > Pseudomonadati > Bacteroidota > Bacteroidia > Bacteroidales > Bacteroidaceae > Bacteroides > Bacteroides sp. 1_1_30. The sequence goes on along the minus strand of NZ_JAJKHN010000002.1, from coordinate 75,385 downwards.
GACCTGTATAACTCTCATGTATACAAGTTTGACTACAACACCCCTAATTCGACTCTCGTAAATTGGGAACGTCAAAATATAGCTTCTGCAGGAGGTAAAAGACATTTTGTTGGAGAATTCGGTTTTCCTGGATACGGAAGTGCCCGTCAATATGGTATAGACACGTATACGCGAGGGGTACAGATAATCCGCGTTGCTCTGAACTATCTGAATGCCGGTGCTTGCGGAGTAAGCTACTGGAGTCTGATCGATCAATATTATAACCGCAATGCCTCCTATTCGGAAATGCAGCAACTCGGTTTATGGAAATATCTAAAATCCGCTTATACCGAAGACCCAGATGTATATTCCAAAATCAAGGAAGACTACGAGGTACGTCCTCAATACTATGCATATAGTCTGTTGACACGTTTTGTCCGCCAGGGCGACGAAGTATATCCATTGGATCTCGGCGACGAGTTGATAGCCGGAAGTGCTTTTCTCAACACAGAGGGAAAATGGACGTATGTACTTTCCAACGCTACAGACAAAGACAAGATGATACAGTTGGAAAATGATAAAGAAGGTGCCAATGGAGAATACAATGTCTACAAATATATGGAAGGACGCCTACCGGAAGGTGATAATCTTATAGAATCAACAGAAACGGTCAACACGCAAGAGAATAACCTAAAACTTAAATTATCTCGTTCATCAATCAGGGTATTAGTACAAAAATAGAAGTATATACCCCCCATTTAGTGGGGATATATATACACCGTATTGGGCATATATATTCACCATGTTAGCCATATATATCCGCCGTGCTGGATATATATGCCCACCAACCAAGTAATTTATCATCAAAAGTACACGAATGAAAAAAGAAATATCCATAGTAAAAATGCTCTCCGTCATGTTCGGATTCTTCGTTATGGGATTTGTTGACATTGTCGGAATAACCACGAGCTATGTGAAGAATGATTTCAGCCATCTCACCGATACGATGGTTAATCTCATCTCTCTATCCTGTTTCTTGTGGTTCCTGGTGCTTTCTATTCCCACCGGAATGTTAATGAATCGCATCGGACGCAAGAAAACCGTATTACTTAGCTTCGCATTCCATGTATTAGCTATGTGCCTTCCACTCGTTGCATATGACTTTACCGCCATATTAATCGCATTTGCCTTGATAGGTATCGGTAACACTCTATTGCAAGTTTCACTCAACCCATTAGTAACGGATGTCGTTGCAAACGATAAGTTGACAGGTACATTAACCCTAGGACAATTTGTCAAAGCAGTCAGTTCATTCCTGGGTCCTATCCTGGCAGCTTGGGTGACTGGTAGTTTTTTCGGATGGAAAATGATATTCCCCGTTTATGCCGGACTGTCACTGCTCGCTTTGATATGGCTATGGCTTACCCCTATACAAGAAAAACAACAGGAACGGAAGAACATTTCTTTCAAAGTCACTCTTGAATTATTCAAAGACAAATACATTCTTGCTTTCTTTATCGGTATTCTCGTGCTGGTAGGTGTAGACGTAGGTATCAATATGACTTTCCCTAAATTCCTGATGGAACGTTGTGATCTACCACTGACAGATGCAGGAATGGGAAATAGTGTGTATTTCTTCGCCCGCACTGTAGGAGCCTTTTTGGGTGGTATCCTACTGATGAAATATTCAGAAAGTAAATTCTATATTTATAGCGTCTGGATAGCTCTCGCAGGATTGATACTGATGACCATTAGCACTAATCTCTGGTTTATCCTCGGATGTGTAGCAGTTTTCGGGATAGGATATGCCAATCTGTTTTCCATCATCTTCTCTCTGTCTTTGAAACGTGTTCCCGAGAAAGCGAACGAAGTATCTGCACTTCTTATCGTCGGTGTATCTGGCGGTGCCGTCCTCCCGCCTATTTTAGGAGTAATTACCGATTCATTCCACAGTCAGTTATCTGCAATCATAGTACTTGCCATTGTATGGTGCTATCTGATCGGAATAATGAGAAAAATAAAAACCACATAAACCTATATTCTAATGAAACATTTCAAGAAAATCGAATCGAAATTCCTGTTCTCATTACTGATTATGAGTGTGTGGAGCATCATAGCCGTGGGTCAGACGACGGCTAAAATCTCCAAACACATTCCTGAAATCGAAAAATGGATTCAGAAACAATTCGCTAAAGGAAAAACACCTCCGTTCTCGTTTATATGTGACGGGAAACCTTCCGCAGAATTTATCCGCCAATGGGACTATTCCCAGCAAAAGATAGAATCCGAAGAAGCGGATGTGATAAAGTATCTCTTTACCTACTACAATCCTACCAACGGACTGAAAGTAGAATGTACCGTAAAAGGCTATCCCAGTTATCAGGCTGCCGAATGGGTATTGAACTTCACCAACAAAGGTACGAGCAACTCTCCCACTCTGGAACAAGTGAAAGTAGTGGACCTTGCCATGCAATACGCTTCTAAAGGAGAATTCAAGTTACACTATGCAGACGGAAACCATATCTCCAAATATGATTTCCATCCACGTTCGGTTACTCTGGCAACGGGTGAAACCAAACAGATGTCTCCACAAGGAGGACGCTCTTCAGAAGGGGACTATCTTCCTTTCTTCAACATTGAATCACCTGCCGGACAGGGAGTCATATTAGGAGTAGGCTGGTCGGGCACCTGGTATGCAGATGTATGCGTACAAGATAATCGTACAATATCCATGGCTTCGGGAATGAAAACCATGAAATTATACTTACGTCCACAGGAAACAATTCGTACCCCAAGTATCAGTCTGATGTTTTGGGAAAATATCGACCGGATGGCAGGACACAATAAATTCCGCCGTTTTGTCCTGGCACACAAGTCACGGAAAATCAACGGAAAATTTGCCGAATATCCTCTTTCCAGCGGATTCAACTATCGGGACCCCGCACCTTGTACGGAATACTCATGCCTGACAGCCGATTATGCCATTGCCATGGTGAAACGTTACATACAGTTCGGATTGAAACCCGAAGTATTCTGGCTGGATGCCGGATGGAACACCGATGCTGCAGACTTCGAACATGGCAAGACCTGGGCCAACACAGCCGGTAACTGGACTGTAGATACATTGCGCTTCCCCAAAGGACTTCGTCCTGTAGCCGACGAAATACACAAAGTAGGAGCTAAATTCATGGTCTGGTTCGAACCCGAGCGTGTCATCCGTGGTACCCAATGGGCAGTAGAACACCCCGACTGGATGCTCGACATTCCCGAACACAACAATGACACCTACCTACTGTTCGATCTGGGAAATCCGGAAGCCTGCCACTGGATGAGTAAATATATAGGCGATATGCTCGAAGAAAACGGCATAGACTATTACCGTCAGGATTTCAATATGCAGCCGGATATCTACTGGGCAGCCAACGATGAGCCCGGACGTACAGGAATGAAAGAGATACGACACATCGAAGGACTATACTACTTCTGGGATTATCTGCTGAGCCGATTCCCGAACCTGCTCATAGACAACTGTGCCAGTGGGGGACGACGTATTGACTGGGAAACAATCGGCCGAAGCGCACCACTATGGAGGAGTGATTATTATCATTACGACGATCCGGACGGCTACCAATGTCACACGTATGGCCTGAATTTCTTCCTACCTTTACATGGAACAGGTAGTTTACAGACCGATCCGTATTCTTTCCGCTCAAGCGTCAGCACAGCTTTGATTTATAACTGGAAAATAACCGATAAAAATGCCTCCGTTTACGAAATGCAACGTTGTCTGAAAGAATTCCACGAAATCAGACCTTACTATTACGAAGATTATTACCCACTGACGGGTACAGAAGACATGACGCGGGATAATATCTGGCTAGCCTATCAAATGCATCGTCCGTCGGACGACAGTGGTATTATCGTTGCTTTCCGCAGAACCGCCTCCAAAGACAAAAAAATCACCGTCAGACTTTCAGGAGTGGATCCGGAAAAATACTATACAGTGACAGACATGGATAGCCGACAGAGCAAAATCTATCAGGGAAAAGAACTGACCAGTCAGTTGCCACTGATCCTCGAAAAGCCACATAGTTCCTTATTACTAAAATATAAAGTTACCAACGAAAAACCGAATAAAGAATGAAAAAAAGAATACTATATTATCTATTCATTCTGCTTCTGTTCCCTCATAATGGAACAGGACAGACGGTAGCCCGCATGAGCGACCGCCCGGTAAACACCAGCCAATGGATAACCACCCACTTTGCCCGCGGTGTGGTCCCTCCTTTCTCTTTCGAATATGGAGGTAAACCTTCACAGGAATTTATCAAAAGCTGGTCTTATACGGCTACGCGTCAGAAAAGTGACGATCCCAAGGTTCTGAAATACCTTTATACTTATCGTGAACCATCCGGAGGATTAAAAGTCGAATGTGAAGTGAAAGGCTTTACCGACTTCAATACGGTGGAATGGGTACTCCGTTTCACCAACCAGGGAAAGAAAAATACGCCGGAGATTGCCAACATAAAAGTGTCTGATATCACATTCCGCTACCAGCATCCGGGAGCATTCAACCTTCATCATTCCGAAGGCAGCCATGCATCCAAATCAGATTTCAGCCAGCAACTTACAATCTTGTCTCCGGGTGATAATCTTTATATGAGACCGGAAGGTGGACGCTCTTCACAAATGCGTATGCCATTCTTCAATATTGAATCTCCGGCTAATCAAGGAGTTATCGTAGCCATCGGATGGACAGGAACCTGGTTTGCCGATGTGCGCTGTGCAGACCAGCAAAGCGTAGCGCTTACCTCCGGAATTGAACGTTTGAAAACCTATCTGTATCCGGAAGAGAGCATCCGCACTTCCAGTGTATGCCTGTCATTCTGGAACGGTTCCGACCGGATGAAAGGACACAACCAGTTCCGCCGTTTCGTGCAAGCCCACCACACTTGGAAAGTAGGTGGTAAACCGACCGTATATCCAATATCGACCAGTTTCAACTACGGTGATCCTACTCCCTGTAATGAATATACCTGCCTGACTACAGATTATGCCATTGCTATGGTGAAACGGTATGAACAATTCAAATTAGTACCCGAAGTATTCTGGCTGGATGCCGGATGGTACAATCACTCTGCAGATGTAGCCAATCATAAGAATTGGGCGAACACCGTAGGAAACTGGACCGTCGACTCTATTCGTTTCCCCGAAGGATTACGCCCCATCGCCGACGAAGTGCATAGAGTTGGTTCCAAGTTCATGGTATGGTTTGAACCGGAGCGTGTTATGAAAGGCTCAGCTTGGGCACTGCAACACCCTCAATGGATGTTGGATGCCAGAGGAAAAGCCAAACAGGAAGACTGGACAAAAGATGGTGAGCACGACTCTTATCTATTCAATCTCGGAAATCCGGAGGCATGTCGATGGATGAGTAAATATATCGGAGACTTCCTCGAAGAAAATGGCATAGACTACTACCGCCAGGATTTCAATATAGAGCCGGAAGGTTTCTGGGCTGCCAATGATGAACCTGGCAGACAAGGTATCTGCGAAATCCGATACATTGAAGGACTTTATTCTTTCTGGGAATATCTGCTGAACCGCTTTCCGGGCTTGCTGGTTGATAATTGTGCCAGTGGCGGACGCCGTATTGACCTCGAAAGTATCTCACGCAGTGCACCGATGTGGAGAACAGATTACAGTTATGGAGAACCAATCGGCTATCAATGCCATACTTACGGATTGAACTTATACCTTCCCCTGCATGGTACAGGAACTGTGAGTGCCGATAAATTCACTTTCCGTTCCAGCCTCGGAACCTCTATTATCTACAACTGGAAAATAACCGAAGCCGGACAATCCATCTATGATATGCGCGACCGCCAGGCAGAGTTCAAAGAACTCCGCCCCTATTTCTATGAAGATTACTATCCGTTGAGTGGAATAAACAACATTACTTCGGAAAATATCTGGCTAGCATACCAACTTTATCGTCCGTCGGATGACAGCGGATACATCGTAGCTTTCCGCCGCAAAGACAATCCGGACAAGAGCTATACTGTCAATTTATCAGGGCTACACCCTGACCACACTTATATACTCACCAATAAAGATACAGGAGAAGCTATAAAGAAAACCGGTAAAGAACTGGCTAACGGCTTCACGCTGACACTGGATAACCCGCAAAGTTGTCTGATAATCAAATACCAAAGTTCAACAACTGCCATACAGAAACTTTCTGTAGGAAAGAAAACCGGTGTAAAGCTCCGTGCTATAGGTGCAGAACTAGATCCCCACTTTCTCTCACAAAATGTGACCCGCAATGATGGAGCTAAAGCTGAAGACTGGGATCGCATCGTTGTGAAACGTGTCAAAGAAATGGGACTGCAAAGCTTACGGGTGATGGTGATGCCACAATGGTATGAGCCAAAGAATGACAATCCGGATGCATCCAAAATCGACTGGCATAATTTCACTTTCAACTCTGTAGAAATGCAATCACTCTACAAAGTATTGGATATGGCACAAGAACAGAAAATGGAAGTCACCCTTGTACTTTGGGGAGCCCCTCCGGGACATTTCCTGGCCGAAGGGAATTATGGTAACTGGGTAGTAGCCCCGACTAACTATGAAGAATGGAGCGAGAACTTTTCCGCACTTGTACAACACCTGCTCAACAACAAAAAATACACGTGCGTCAAAGAGATTACTCCGATCAACGAACCAGATTGGTCATATATCATCAAAGGTAAAGCTGCTCCCACCGCCGACTATATTGAAATGTGTAAAGTACTCGACAGACGTTTCAAAGAGGATGGAATAAGAAATAAAGTACATTTCAGCCTTTCTGACAATTCAGACGGAGGTACAGGAACGCATAAATATCTGGCAGCCTGCACGAAAGGACTGGCGAACGTTGCTGACGTATTCAACTCCCACACCTATATCTTCGGCTACGAAACTCCGAACTCCACAATTCTGGATTGGGAAAAACAAAACTCTCAATTGGCCTCTTCAGTTGGAAAAGCCCATTTCATCGGTGAATTCGGAGGTAATCAATGCGTAGGTGCCACCAGACAAAAAGATATCGACTTGTATGAACGAGGAGTACTCATGACACGCATAGCCATCAATCTACTCAATGCAGGAGCAAGCGGTGTTAGCTATTGGAGCCTGATAGACCAATACTATGGTAAGGATGCAGACTACGGAGCAATGCAGCAACTGGGTTTATGGAAGTATGTAAAGAAAACATACGCTTCGGAACCATACTACAACGATATCAAAAGTGATTACGAGGTACGCCCACAGTACTATGCCTATTCTCTGTTGACACGTTTCATACGCCCGGGAGCTGAAATCTATCCGATAGCAACACCGGAAGAATGGTATGCAGGAACTGCTGTTCGAAACACAAATGGCAAATGGGTATATGTTTTCGCCAATGGAATGGACCAGGAGAAAGCAATAAGCCTCATCAACCAACATACGCAAACCAAAGGGAATTATCAGGTTTACCGTTATATCAAAGACGGTTTACCTACCACAGACCAAATGTTGGCTCCGGACGCCCAGCCTCTCAAAGTGAACGATAAAATTCTATGTTTACTTCCGGCTCATTCTGTGATCGTCTTAAAACAAGAATAACTATGTACTCTATTTATTCATTAAACAAATAGTATTTATGAAAACACATTTCTACATTTTATTAATGCTTGGAATGGTATTCCTTTTGGGATGTGAAGACGAAAAGTTAGGCACAGACCTAGGAGTAACCAATGTAGTGCTTCCGGATATTTCGGAAGAATCCCTGGGCACAGAGATTACCATTCAGGGAAATGGCTTTATCGACTGTGATGTACTGGCTCTTTCTCCCCTTTCAGGAGGAACCGAACAGCCCATCTACATGGAAACCAGAGAAGTACAATCCGATCATATCACGGTACTTTACCCCTCTACGGCCACCAAAGATTCTTATGGACTTGTATTGGTACGCGGTAGCAAAATGCGAACATTAGGCGTCATCAACAGTACTGTTGGAGTTATGCCCGACGAAAACCTGCGTAATGCCTTGTCTGCTCTTTTCCCTGATATATTTAAAGGAGAAAAGATATCTTCCAGTGCTAAATATGTCACTTTCACTGATGGCACACTAAATATCAGCGATAAAAATATCACTTCTCTGGAGGGACTCGAATATTTCAGCAACATTCGGAAACTGATCTGCAACAATAATGATATCAGTGAAATTCCTGCAGAAGTACTATCCAGACTGTCTGAACTGACTGCACAAAACACTGGTCTGACCAAACTGGAACTAGCCACTTCGGAACAGCCGAACACGACATTGGTATCTCTCAACATAGATGGAAGTACCAAACTAGAATCTGTCGACCTGTATTATTGTTATAACATTGAGAAGTTCTCTGCTCTAAACTGTAAACTGGTATATCTGGATGTACGCAATTACCACAGTATCTATGGCGGATGTCTGAACTACAACAGCACAGACTTCAAATTTACTTTCAGCGATGACGCAAGTAAAGAACGACTCCTGAAAATGGAATCCTGGTGGATGGACTCATACTACAGCAATAGCGGTTCTATCGTAGATGCCATCAATAATGGAGTGACAGTGGAAGGGTACGACTGGATGCACGACTATCCCGATGGAAACAACAACTACTATTACAGTTACGGAAAATATCAGAAGACAATGAAAAAGTATGGAGAAATTCCTGATATCAATCTACGAAACGCACTCAAAGCATTGGTTCCGGATGTATTCGATGGAGATAAAGTTCTGACAGTGGCTGCTCTGAATACTGAATACTTCAAGAATAACACGACCCTTGATCTTAGCAATAAGGGAATCACTAATCTGGAAGGACTACAATACTTCTGCGGATACAAAAACCTCATTCTGGATGGAAATAATCTGGGAGAAATCGATCTTAGTAAATACGCAATCAGTACCAGCTACACGGCAGGTCCGGTAGATGAGAAAGGAATTCAGACTTTCAGTGCCAAGAATGCAGGATTAACCAAATTCATTTCTGGCGATCAGTATATGATAACCTCTATAGATGTGAGCAACAATCCGGGATTAGCATATCTGGATATAAACCGGTGCAAATCCATCACATCACTAAATGCATCCGGTTGTCCGCTCACTTATGTTGATCTGCGTAATCTGGCAGGTACTTATTCCGTACTAGGTTATTCCGGTGGAGCTGTAGATGCCTCAAAAGTTCAGTTCTCATTTACCGACAGCTCTTCAACTCAAAGGAAGCTACTAGTAGAAGAATGGTGGATGGATAGCCCATGGAATGGCACAAGCCCATGTATTACCGCAAAGAATCAAGGTGTCCGGATAGAACGCTATGAATACATAGGATACGACAAGGATAAAATGTTGAGTTCATTTAATTAGACAGAAAACAATCTTAAACGTTATAGTTATGAAAAAAAGTTATTGGCTATACAAAATGTGCCTGTTGCTTGGGTTGGGAATCTGTATTCCCGTTACAGGAAATGCATCGGATATCGGAGATGCTACCCTGACACAGCAACAGTCTAAAATAACAGCCTCTGGAGTCGTCGTAGACGAGTCCGGTGAAAGCCTGATCGGAGCTTCCGTCATAGAAAAAGGAGCAGCAACGAATGGTACTATTACAGACATAGACGGTCGTTTCTCTTTATCGGTTGCCCCCAACGCTATACTGGAAATCAGTTATGTAGGTTATCAAAAGCAGGACATTCCTGCTAAAAAAGACATGCGTATCATCATGCATCCGGACGTAGCGAACCTGGAGGAAGTTGTAGTGGTAGCTTACGGTACCCAGAAAAAGGTTTCTGTCATCGGTTCCGTAGCTTCCATTGATCGAAAAGATTTGATGAAATCCTCATCGCCCAACCTAAGTTCCGCTTTATCCGGAAAACTCCCAGGATTGACAACTATCCAGACCTCCGGTGAACCGGGACGTGACGAAGTCACCATGTTCCTGCGTGGTGCTGCCACTACAAACGGAACAAACCCATTAATTATGGTAGATGGAGTAGCTGTAGACGATATGCGATCTATCGACCCGAACGAGATTGCTAATATCTCCGTATTGAAAGATGCTTCCGCAACAGCAGTATTCGGAGTACGTGGTGCCAACGGAGTGATAATGATTACCACTCGTAGAGGTGAAAAAGGAACTGCCCGTATCAGTGCCAATGTAGAATTCAGCATGCAGGAAATCGCTTTCAAGCCCGAACGTCTGGATTCATGGGACTGGGTCAGACTTCGCAATGAAGCACTCGTGAACGACGGAAATTCCGCTGAATTCCTCGGGCCGGACATTGATAAGTTCGACTCATGGAAAACAGGTAATCCTGTAGACCCGGATTTTTATCCGAATAATAACTGGCAAGATATCTTGTTCAGAGATTATGCTCCCATGACCAGAGCCAACATGAACGTTTCGGGAGGTTCGGACAAACTTCAATACTTTGTAAGTGCAGGCTATCTGCATCAGGGAGGTATGTTCAACGTAGAACCTAAATCCAAGTTGGGATACAATGCCCAGTCTTCATTAGACCGCTACAACTTCCGCTCAAATATCGACTACAAAGTCAATAAGTCGGTAAAGATTAACTTAAACGCTTCCTCTTATCTGGAACGGATCAACGGAACTTCCGCAAGTATGTCAAGTGTATTCAACAGCGCTTTGACCTCACGCCCTACTTCCATGTATCTCACCCCGGAAGGTGCATACGCTACTGATGCTATACGTACTTTCCCTATTGGTGCCGGATTATCCGTAGAAGATCCCGCCAACAATTCATTGAGTGCATATCCGCTAATCAACCGTTCGGGCTATCAACTGGAAACCAGATCGGGAATCAATGTTATCGGAGGAGTAGAAATAGATTTGGGATTTATCACTAAAGGGCTCTCTGTCAAAGGCCAGGTATCTTTCGACTCCAAAGGATTTGGGAAAACAATCGGAAAACGTTCCTATACCTGGTATACGTATCAGACATTAGCTTCAGGAGAGCATTTGTTTATCAATCGCCATCCTAGCCTGGAGGACGAAGACGGCCCGATTGAACTCACAAAGTCTTCCGAATCTTATTGGGTTATGAACTTACAGGGACAAATCAACTATAACCAGACCTTCGCCGGAAAGCATAATGTCACTGCTATGTTTCTAGCTCAACGGGACATCAAAGAATCCAAAGAAACATCCGGTGACCTACTGCTTCCTTACAACGTCATCGGTATTGCCGGACGTGCAACTTATGACTATGACAGACGTTATTTTGCAGAGGTCAACGTAGGTTATAACGGCTCTGAACAATTTTCACCGGACAAACGATTTGGTCTCTTCCCGGCTGCCTCTTTCGGTTGGCTGATTACTAATGAGGGCTTCCTTCAGGATAATCCGGTTTTGACCAATCTGAAGTTAAGAGCTTCTTGGGGAAAAGTTGGTAACGACGCCTTCGGTTCAGCCCGTTTCCTTTATCTGGATAATATCAGTCAATATTCCGTAGTCACCGACAGTAAAGGAGATCATTGGTTATCCCCAAGCTTGGGATATGCTTCCAATGGTTCCGGTTGGGGACAAGGTTACAAGATAGCCGAAAACTACATAGGAAACAAAAGCATCACATGGGAAACAGCTGAAAAACAGAATTATGGTATAGACATATCCTTGTATCATGATCTTTCCTTCTCATTTGACTACTTTGTTGAAAAAAGAAAAAATATTCTGATTATCCCGCAGACTACTCCTATGATTCAAGGTCTTCCCTCATCCGCTCTTCCACTGATGAACGATGGTGAAGTAAAGAATCAGGGATTCGAAATGGTCCTCGGATATCAGAAACAATTCAAAAACGGGCTATCTGTTTCTGCTAATGCAAACTTCAGTTATGCCAAAAACAAAGTATTGGAATATGACGAGCCACTATTAGGTAAGGATTATGCTTATCGCACCCGCACCACCGGCTTCTCATTAGGACAAAACTGGGGATATATCATCGACCACAGCTATGATCCTGAAAAAGGGCGTGACGGCACAGGATTCTTCTATAGCGACGAGAGTATTGCCAAGAGCGGACTGACTTATGAAGGTGTAGGAACACCGGAACCCGGAGACTTTATTTATAAAGATCTCAACGGAGACGGTGTCATCAATGACCGTGACAAGGCTCCCATTGGCTATTCCTCCCTATTGCCTCGCATCAACTACGGTTTCTCTTTATCTGCCAACTGGAAAGGATTCGATGTTTCTATCATGTTGCAGGGAGTAGGCCAATACAGCAAGACTTATTCAGGAGCCGGTATTTATGAAAGCAGCGGCAACTTTTACAAGATGCACATGGAACGTTGGAGCGAAGAACGCTATAATAATCACGAAAAGATTACGTATCCTCGTCTGTCCAGCAGTGGCGGCCCGAGCTTGCAGCCCAACGACTTCTTTATCATGGATGCCTCATATATACGTCTGAAAAATGCAGAAGTAGGATATACATTACCGGAAAGCATCAGCAAGAAAATCGGTGCTTCCAATGTACGTTTCTATTTAAGTGGTAACAACTTGTATACATGGACTCACCTGAAGACTGACAGCTTCGATCCCGAACAAAACAGTCCGGCAGCCTATCCAACAATGCGTACGTACAATGTAGGTTTAAATATTACATTTTAACGGCTAAAACAAAACCGATATGAAAAAAAGATTGATTTATATATGCATGTTTGCTTCCTTGCTCACATTCAGTTCTTGTAATGAAGCGTTGGATGTAGCTCCCGACGGAAGATTATCACTGGACGAAGTATTCCAAGATCCCGATCTGACTAAAGCTTATTTCAGTACTTGCTTTGACTATCTGCCTAAAAAGAGTTTACGATATCATTTCTGGAGCAACTATCCCGTAGCACTTAGTGATGAAGCGTGGGATTGCACGGATGGTTCCGGTGCCGGCTTTGCACATGCCGCATCCGGCAACTGTACCACCACCGACTTCTATCTCGACGTTCGCAGAGATATGGGTGACACCTACTCAGAAGGAGGATACTGGCAGTTATACTGGGGGCAAATCCGTATTATCAACACATTCCTCCAACGGGCAGCCACCGCCGCCATACCAAGAGAAAGCGACCGTGACCGTTGGGTAGCAGAGGCTCATGTACTCCGTGCTTATTTCTATATGGAGTTACTGAAATGGTATGGTCCTGTGCCTATTGAGAAAGAGCCATACGGTTTAGACTATGATTATTCAACTCTATCACGTCCTACTTTCGAAGACTGTGCCCGATTCATTGTAGATGATTGCGAAATAGCTTTGCAATCCAGCAACCTCCCTTGGCGACTGACAACACTCAACGAGAAGATCAGAATGACCAAAGGTATCGCAATGGCTATCCGTTCCGAAGCATGTCTATTCGCAGCCAGCACTTACAACAATGGCGGCAAAGATCTTTGGGAATGGGCTTACACAATCAACAAAGACTGTCTGGAACAGCTGAAAGCCAATGGATATGAATTGTATACTAAATGTGCGGATACTGAAAAGTACTATAACAATGCTTATATGGAGTACTTTACGCTCAATAACTATATCGGAACAGATCCCAGTGATAAAGAAACAATCTGGCAAAGTACCGAAGGCTATTGGCCCGACCCATACACCAATCCTTTGTATGACGTTATCGGAGCTCCGGTATTGGGAAACGCTCAATTAACTATTGTTCCTTCCCAAGAATTAGTAGACGCCTATGATATGCTAGCAACAGGAAAGCCTGTACTGGATTTATCGAAACCTTATAACGATGAGAAGCATCTGTCACCTAATTATAACCCTAATAGCGGTTATGACCCAGCCAACCCTTATAAGGGACGTGATCCTCGTTTCCAGGCTACAATTTTTTATAATAACAGTCCTGTGCTGTTAGGAAAGGAACCGGCAGTAGTAGAAACGTACGTGGGAGGAAATAGCGAAATCCGTACAAGTGGAAATACGAATACACGTACCGGTTATTATTGGAGAAAAAGAATGGTAAACGGTAACTGTAAGGCAGCCGGAGTGGCTGGATATGATGGCCGTTTCCGTTTTTACCGATTAGGCAAAATTTATCTGAATGCCGCCGAAGCCGCTATTGAAAGCGGACACCTTACCGAAGGCCTGGAATGGATCAATGAAATCCGTCATCGCGCAGGTTTTGATCCTTCGGTTGATCTGTCGACAAACGACAAGAACGAAGCTCGTTTATTGGTACGCCACGAACGCCAGATAGAGCTGGCTTGTGAAGAAGACAGATATTTCGATATCCGCCGTTGGACACCCGCCAATGAGAATATGGAAAATGAGAAGTTTACCACAGGTATGAGAATCACCAAAAATGGAAACTCATTCTCTTATGAAAGAATCAATCTAGGAACAGACGGCAGCAAACCGAGCAAAATGAGTTATGAAAAGAAATGGCACGTATATCCTATCCCTGCCAATGAAGCAGCCGTATTGGAAGGCACGACAGGACAGACGTGGCAAAATGCAGGATGGTAATCATAAAACAGAATGTATATGAAAAACAGAATAATCACACTTTTGTGCATCGTATGCCTGTTCACAGGCAATGAAGTATGCCGGGCACAAGTGCAAGAAGTTATATCCGGTGTGGTGCGGAATGAGAGCAACGAACCTTTAGACGGCGCAATCATTTCTGTCCCGGACAATCCCGAATACACCACAAGCAGTGATAAAGACGGAAAATTCATCATGGAGATTCCGTCGGGAGCCAGTATGGTCATTTGTAAGATTCCGGGATATCGGAACCAGACAATGAAATTCACTCTGAATAAACCGGTAGAGTTTTGTCTGATATCAGACATCGCCGGTCAGGATACATCTCTCGAAGTAGCCATGCTGCAGAAAGAGAGAAAAGGAGGTTATACAGGAGCAATCTCTACCGTTCAGGGAGAAGAGTTAGTTAAAACACCTAATAGCGGATTTTCAGCTACGCTGACCGGACGCTTGGCAGGATTGACTTCTATCCAATCCACCAGCACACCAGCCGATGATGCAACAACGATGTATATACGTGGTCTGAATTCCATAAACGGTAATTCACCTTTGGTTGTACTCGATGGAATTCCGGCTCCATTATTCGATATGAATACACTCGATGCCAACACTGTAGAATCTGTCAGTATTCTGAAAGATGCCGCAGCTAAAGCATTATATGGTCCGCGAGCTTCTTCCGGAGTAATTCTTATTACTACAAAAAGAGGCGAAATAGGACGTACTAAAGTAAATGTGAACATGGACTTCTCCATACAACAGGCTACCCAGCGTCCTAAAATAGTAAGTACCGGTGAATACGCACAAATGCGTAACCAGGCCTTACTCAATGACGGTGGCACTCCACTCTATTCTTTATATGAAATAGCCGGGTTTACAGATGGAACTATGCCGGGACACGACTGGTATGACACTTTCATGAATGATGCAGCCAGTATGCAACGTTACAACGTAAATATCAGCGGAGGTAACAACCGGGTTAAATACCTTGTTAATGCCGGTTATCTTCACCAAAACAGCCTGATTGATGCAGAGAAGAATGATAATTATAATCCTGCACTCAAATTGCATCGCTTCAACATTTTAGCTAATGTGGACGTCACTCTGCATCGTTATCTAAACTGTTTCCTTAACACAAATGTCACTATCGACCGGATAAATCAAGGATACAACGGGACAGGAGATATCATGAATTCGATCTATCAGATGGCCCCCACCGTACCTGGACCTATCACCGAAGACGGAAAAGTGATTACTGCAGAATACAATGAATATCCTACTTACGGACTTATCAACCGCTCCGGATATAGCCATCAAACAGGTATCAATCTGAACGTCGCTTATGGAATGAATCTGGATCTGGGATTCCTCACTAAAGGATTGAGCGTAAAAGGAATAGTAGGTTATGAAGCAAACTATGACGGAACAATCTATGGTTCTACTGACTACGCACGTTATGCAGCCAATGGCAGCGGACTTTTCGGTACTCACACCACTCTTCCTCTAAGTTTAAGTAAGACCGCTAATATGCGCTACTTTATCAACTTCCAAGGGTTCATCAACTATAATCGTATTTTTGGAGGCAAACATGAAGTAGATGCATTTGTCAGCTATTTCAATGAGAATATGATGAAAAACGGTGATCTCCCATACGATCGTTTGTCATTAATGGGACATGTGAAATACGGCTATGATTCACGGTACTATATACAGGGAGACTTTACCTATGATGGCACAGAACAGTTCAAACCGGGTAACCGTTTTAAATTCTTCCCGACAGTATCTGCCGCTTGGGTGGTATCCAACGAAAGTTTCCTGAAAGACACAGATTGGTTGTCCTTCCTCAAAATACGCGCATCTGCCGGCTGGCTGGGCAATGACCAGATATCTGACACCCGTTTCCTGTATGCTACAGATGTACGTTATAAAGATGCAGGTTACTTACTAAGCAACTACTATGGCTTTCATACTGTAGAAGGTATGCAAGGTAATCCGTATATCCATTATGAAGAATCTTTCCAGCAAAATTACGGAATAGATGTTACCTTATTCAACTCACTAGGTATCACATTTGATTATTGGAACGTGAAACAGACCCAAATGGCTATCCAAAATAACAGTGTATCTTCTGCACAAGGTATCGCCAGTGAAAATCTGCCATTTGAAAATCTGGGTAAGATGAACAACAAAGGATTTGATCTTGAACTATCTTATATCAAGAATCTGAAATGTGGATTAAGAATGACTATCAGAGGGAATATGGGATACAATAAAAATGAAGTAACTGACATAAAAGAGTTGAACCGTACCGCCAGCGGATATTACTATCCATATCGTAAAACCGGCTATTCTGCAGGACAACAGTTCGGATATCTGATTGACTATTCCAACGGAAACGGCTACTATAATAGCCAGGAGGAAATAGATAAAAGCGGTCTGCGATTCTCTGGTGCTTCTCCGCGCCCAGGTGATTTCATTTACAAAGACTTAAATAACGACGGAAATATAGATGAGCGTGACCAGGCACCGATGGACAAAGCCCAGACACTACCTACACTTTCTTATGGTGGTTCTATTCAACTGGAATACAAAAACTTTGACTTGTATGTTCAGTTACAAGGTGTATCAGGTACAGCAGCCTATTACAGTGGATGCGGTATCTTCGATAATGCTTACCAAGGAGTGTACACAGACCTGCACCGTAATGCCTGGACAGCAGATCGCTATGCGGCAAATGAAAAAATCAGCTATCCGGCTTTGACCACAGGAAGCTCTTCAAGTCTCCAATCGAATGAATTCTTCTATTCCAAAAATAACTATATGAGATTGAAGAATGTAGTATTAGGTTATACACTTCCTAAACGTTGGAGCAGTAAGCTGAAACTGGAGAAAATGAGATTCTATATCAGCGGAGCCAATTTGTTGACCACCTCATCTCTCAAGTTCGATAATCTGGACCCGGAACAATATTCCTACTCTGTATACCCCATTTACAGAACATTTAACATAGGACTTAACCTGAATTTCTAAAGACTGAAGTTATGAAAATAAATAAAATCATATCAGGAGTATTCTCCTTACTCATATTATCCTCATTCATAGGATGTACTGAAATTGAAGATCATCCGGACGGCCGTACGGATTACAGCGATTTGTTTACCACGAACCGTAAAACGTATACTTATATGAATCAATGTTATGGATGGATTCTGAATTACGGAATGAACTATAACTATACCATGCTAGCTGGTTGTACGGATGAAGCCAAAGATTCCTGGAAACTACAGAACGGAGTTACCCGCAAATGGAATGAAGGACAATTATCTCCCTTCAGCAATCCGCTGGAGGGCATCGAAGGAAATCCGGAAAACTACAATTATTATTATCAAGGGATTCGTGCCTGCAACATCTTTCTTGCCAATATCCCTACTGCCAGTGTCTACTCGGAAGATATACGTAACAGTTTCAAGGCACAGGTACTTACATTACGCGCTTTCTATTATCTTCAATTGGTGAAACGTTATGGAGGTGTTCCCATCATAACAACTCCCGACTACGATTATACCAAGGTTAAAAGAGGTACATTTGGCGAGTGTGCCCGCCAAATATTAGCTGATTGTCAGGCTGCTATTGATATTCCCACTGTTGAAGAATGGGGATGGCGTTCCTTAGATAAGGAGAACTACCGTCACGTTATGACAAAAGCCATCTGTGCAGCCATCCGTTCACAGATATCACTCTATGCAGCCAGTCCTCTGTACAATGACGGAACAATCACTTGGACAGAAGCCGCAGAAATTACTAAAAAGTCTCTGGATGACTGTCTGGCGAACAATTATGAACTTTATAAGAAACAGCCGAATGCTACAGCTGGTTATTCTCCTTATGATGTGTATTTCTATTCGCGCACTGACTTGCCGGTAGTTAATGACAAAGAAACCATTATGGAAGTTGGACAAATGTATATGTGGAATTATGCTGGCCTGCCAACTACCGACGGCCAGACAGATGCCGGTGCGTGTCCGTCGCAAGAGCTACTTGATGCCTATGAAGTTGTGAACGGTGACATGACAGAATCTTATCCTCTGCTCAATTTAGAGAGCCCTTATCTAGATGCCAATCATCTGCAGCCTAACTTGAATTCGGCTGTTCAAGGTCTCTACAATCAAGCCAAACCGTATGAGAACCGTGATCCGCGTCTTAAAGCTTCTATTTATTATGATGGTTCCAAACTAAACCTGGAAACCGGTGCACTACTCTCAACCAAGACAGGAGGAAACTGTGCACTTGATCCCAGTAATGCACGTTACACCTGTACCGGCTATTATACACGTAAGTTCTCGCATTATAAATCCGGACGTTCCGGCAATCTGGATGGCTACTTCAAAGAGTTCCGCCTGGCTGAATTATATTTGAATTATGCAGAGGCAGCTAATGAAGCATCCACTACCGGAACTGTACCCAATGATGCGGTAGACGCAGTCAATGCAGTACGTTCCAGAGTAGGTATGCCAGGCATTCCTTACGGATTATCCTGTGATCAGTTTCGTCTGCGAATCAGGAACGAAAGACGCGTAGAACTTGCTTTTGAAGAACACCGCTTCTTTGATGTACGCCGTTGGAAGATACTGGATCAAACAGATAAAGTAATCACCGGAATGAAAGCAAACTCAGATGGAAGTTACTCCCGTTTTGTAGTAGATAATAACCGAAAAGCATATAGTGAAAAATTCCTATTATATCCAATACCGGGTGACGAAGCAATCCGGTTACAGAATGCTTCAGGAACTAACTGTCAGAATCCGGGCTGGTAATCAAATCTAAAAAATACAGATTATGCAAAAGTGGTTATTAACTATTATTATTGCCATACTTCCTGTTATCACTGCATGTTCTAAAACCGATACGGAAGTATCTGCACCGGAAGAAGAAACAGGAAAGAAAACAGAGATTAAGTTCCTTCAACTCAACTTATGGGTGGAGTGTACCAAGGTGGAGCATGCTCCGGAATATCTGATAGAACAGATTGCTACCCTACAGCCAGACATTGCTACATTTTGCGAATTATATAAAGGTCCACAAGACGATCCCGTGATGCCTAAACTAATGCAAGGGCTTAAAGATAAGGGACTCATCTATTACGATGCACGAATAGACGGAAGAGCGGTCATATCAAAATATCCGTTCAAAGAGACAGAACGCATCAACAAATGGATGTTCAAAGCGATTCTGGATGTCAATGGGAAACGAGTGGCCGTTTACCCGGCACATTCAGAGTATCGTTACTACACCTGTTACTATCCCCGGGGATACAATGACGGTAGCGTTAATTGGGATAAACTTCCGGCTCCTATCACTGATGTAAACAAGATACTTGCTGTCTGCGAAGAATCAGACCGTATAGAATCCGCCCAAGCTTTTATCAACAACGCTGCCAAAGAGCTAGAGCAAGGAGCACTCGTGTTTTTTGCCGGAGATCTGAATGAGCCTTCTTATCTGGATTGGCAGGCCGATACAAAAGATCTATTCGATCATCGCGGATGTATCGTCAATTGGGGAACTTCCAAATTGTTGGTTCAACGGGAATATAAAGATGCCTACCGGGTAATTCATCCCGATCCGGTGAAATGTCCAGGATTCACTTTTCCAGCAGACAATAAATCAGTCATTCCAGAGAATCTCTCATGGGCACCGGAGGCAGATGAACGCGAACGAATTGATTTCGTTTACTATTATCCAAATAAAAATCTACAAATAAAAAGTGCCCAGATAGTAGGTCCAACAGGCTCTATTGTACGCGGACAAAGAATAGAAGAACAAACCAAAGATCCAATCATTCCGCCCGTAAACAATCAGTGGCCAAGCGATCATAAAGGAGTGCTGATTACGTTTTATATCAAAGAGTAATTACAATGATTAACAGGATGCAAAAGTGGATATACGTCATTATACTCCTGACCGGATACTCAATAAGAAGTTATACACAGAAGACCATAAATCTCAATATTCCTGTTGAGCAAAACTGGATGTTCGATAACGAACATCCAGTACGCTTCATGCTGGAATTGACATCTGCACAGTCAGGTTTTTCGGATAGGATACGCATGGACATTGCAACAGATTTCGGCAATGCTGTATCGTCTACCTTTATAACCTACTCTTTCGGAACAGATTCGATAGCTCCCGGTGGAGGCTTTCGCAGTCGTGCATCAGTCACTCTCACGAATCTCACTCCCGGATTTTACCAGGTTTGTTTCATTGCCGGCACCGACACTCTGAAACATTTCTTCTTTGGATACGAAGCCGAACAGATTTTATCCAAACCGGATGGTCCCCCTAACTTAAAAAGATTTTGGAATAAAACCATCACCGAACTTAAACGTGTACACCCTGCCTATAAAATGACACGTCTACCTGAATCTTCGAAGCCAGAGCGTGATGTTTACGAAGTAGAAATGCGCTCGCTTGAAGGAGAAATCTTACGGGGGTATTGGGCAGTCCCAACAGATGGTCAGAGTCATCCGGCCGTAGTGGTTTATCAAGGTTATGATGCCGTCACCTGGATTCCCAGTCCCGACGACTATCCCGGTTGGTGTATCTTGGTCATTCCACCCCGTGGACAAGGCCTCAACAAACCTTATAACCGCTTTGGTGAGTGGATTGCTTTCGGACTGGATTCACCCAAACATTACTATTACAGAGGTGCTTTTGCTGATACAGTCCGCAGTATTGATTTTATTTTTGCTCAGCCATGCTTTGACGGACAAAACCTTTTTGCTACAGGTATTTCGCAAGGTGGAGCGCTCACACTAGCAGCAGCGTCACTCGACCATCGTATTTCCGCAGCTGCGCCTATCGTACCCTTTCTGTCAGACTATCCCGATTATTTCCGTTTGGTTCACTGGCCTGCCAACTTGGTATTCGAAGGAGCTGCCCGGCAGAATATTGACAAAGATAAAATATTCTCATTACTAACTTACTTTGACTTGAAGAATCTGACCGGATGGATCAAATGCCCAGTATTAATGGGATTCGGACTTCAGGACAACATTACACCACCACATACAAATTTTGCAGCATACAATCACATCCGTACACCTAAACGCTGGATATGTTACCCTACATCAGGACACTTTGCAGCTTATGAGAACATGGACTCATGGATTGCTGAAAGTACTCGTTTTTTCAATCAGTATGTAGTGTGGTAATAATCTGAACTGATAAAAACGAAACAGGCACAAACACTATAACAAGAGGTTAGTTAGGTTAGAAACCAGAAGAGTAATTCTGTTAAATAGAATTCTCTTCCGGTGTTTTATAGTTACTTTCTTCTAATAAGATTCACTGAAATCGAATAAAAACAATATATTTGCATAGATGTAAACACCTTAAAAAATAAATTAGTGAGAAAAGTAATTCTTTTATTTCTGCTATTTTTAAGCGTAGCTGGAGTCCGCACACAAGGTCAAAACATCACTTTTAGCCACTTGACCACGGACGACGGACTCTCCCAATTTTCTGTCAATAGCCTTTATATTGATGAACGGGGGATTATATGGATTGGCACGCGTGAAGGACTGAACCGGTATAACGGTAACGATATCAAAAGTTTCAAACTTAATAAAAACGATCCGAACAGTTTGTTCAGCAATACAGTGCTGCGTATCACCGGAAACAAAAACGGGAAGGTATACCTGCTCTGTACGGACGGGGTAGCAGAGTTCGATCTGACCACACAAAGATTCAAAACGTTGCTGCAAGGCAATGTGGATGCTATTTATTTCAACGAGAAATTATATATCGGGAAAAGAGAAGAAGTGTTTGTATATAATGAAAGTACCGGAAACTTCGATCTCTACTATCATCTTGCCGGAAAAGATATCACCCTCTCCTGCCTCCACCTGGACGAAAAGAAAAATCTGTGGATGGGAACTACCAGTAACGGACTTTACTGTTTATCGGGAGACAAAAAGATTTCCCAACCTGTCACAAGAGGTAATATCGCGAGTATTTACGAAGATTCGTCTAAAGAATTATGGATCTGTACCTGGGAAGAAGGACTCTACCGGATAAAAACAGATAGTACCATTGAGAACTTCCGTCATGATCCTAAAAATCCAAACAGTATTTGCACCGATTTCGTAAGGAGTTGCTGTGAAGATAATGCAGGAAATCTGTGGATAGGAACCTTTCACGGGTTAAATCGCTATGAAAAGAGCACAGGTAAATTCCAACTTTACACTGCCAACGCGAACAAACCCGACGGACTTACCCACTCCTCCATCTGGTGCATCGTCAAAGATGAACAAGGAACAATTTGGCTGGGTACTTATTTCGGAGGTGTCAACTATTTCAATCCAGAATATGAAATCTATACCCGTTACAAAACCGGAGATACAGAGAAAGAAGGTCTAAGTAGTCCGATCGTCGGTAGAATGACTGAAGATAAGGACGGAAACCTGTGGATTTGTACCGAAGGCGGCGGCGTGAATGTGTATAACCGGAAGGATAACACCTATCGGTGGTATCGCCACGAAGAGGGCAAAAATAGCATTTCCCATAACAATGTCAAAGCAATCTACTACGACCGGACTAATGAAATCATGTGGATAGGTACACACTTGGGAGGATTGAACAAACTCGACCTGCGTACTAACCGTTTCACAGTCTACCGAATGAAAGCCGGAGACCCAACCTCACTACCTTCGGATATCGTCCGAGACATTGTACCTTATAAGGACAAGCTGGTTGTCGCCACACAAAACGGTGTTTGTCTTTTCAATCCGGCAACAGGCGCTTGCCAACAGCTCTTCAAAGAGACTAAAGAAGGAAGAGGTATTGGCATGGTAGCCAGTCTTTGCATTGATAAAGACGGTACATTGTGGATTGCGGCTACCGGGGAGGGTGTTTATTCTTACCGGTTCGACAGCGGTAAACTTACTAATTATCCACACAATCCCGCTAATCCGAACAGTCTTAGCAACAATAATATCAACAGTATCATGCAGGACAGTAACGGTAATCTGTGGTTCTGCACCTCCGGAAGCGGTCTCGACCGTTACCGTAAGGCAAGTGATGACTTTGAAAACTTCGATGTACAGACAGATGGTTTATCCAGCGACTGTATCTACGAAGTATGCGAATCGTCCATACAGAAAGGAGACTTATTGCTGATTACCAATCAGGGATTCTCACAGTTCAACTATCCAAGCAAGAAATTCTATAATTACGGTACGGAAAATGGATTCCCGTTGACTGCCGTCAATGAAAACGCACTATTTGTGACACATGACGGAGAAGTATTCCTTGGCGGTATTCAGGGAATGATTTCTTTCTGGGAGAAGAAATTACATTTCACTCCTAAATCGTATAATATCATTCTTTCCCGCCTGCTTGTCAACGGAAAAGAAGTAGTTCCGGGAGATGAAAGCGGCATCCTGGAACAGTCGATCTGTCATACTCCGGAAATCAGTCTGAAAGCGAATCAATCGATGTTTAGCATCGAATATGCCACTTCCAACTTCATCCCTGCCAACAGAGATGAAATTCTCTATCGCCTGGAGGGTTTCTCGGACGAATGGAACCATACTTACCGGAAGCAAACGCTGATTACTTATACAAACCTGAATCCGGGTAAATATACCCTTGTCATCAAATCACAGAGGGAAGGAATAAAAGAGGCCAGACTGCTGATTATCGTACTCCCTTCATGGTATGAGACATGGTGGGCTTACCTGATTTATACCATTGTCACTATCAGTCTGTTATGGTATCTTATTCAGAACTATAATTCGCGCATCAAACTCCGTGAGTCTTTGAAGTACGAAAAGAAGCATATTGAAGACCTTGAAGCATTGAACCAGTCAAAACTCCGTTTCTTCACTAACATCTCGCACGAATTCCGCACACCGTTAACGCTGATCGTGGGACAAGTGGAAACTTTGTTGCAGGTGCAGACATTTACGCCTAATATATATAATAAGGTGTTGGGAATCTACAAGAACAGTCTCCAATTACGGGAACTGATTACGGAACTTCTTGATTTCCGTAAACAGGAACAGGGACACATGAAGATCAAAGTAAGCCAGCACAACCTGGTTAACTTCCTGTATGAGAATTATCTGCTCTTCCTCGAATACGCCAGCAGTAAACAAATCAACTTCAAGTTCAACAAACAAAAGGATGACATTGAAGTGTGGTATGACCAAAAGCAGATGCAGAAAGTAATAAACAACCTGCTGTCTAATGCAGTGAAGCATACCAAGGCCGAAGATACGATTTCGATTAATGTATCGCAGGAGAAAGACCATGTCATCATTGAAATAAAAGATACCGGTACAGGTATCGCCGCAGCCGAAATTGATAAGATATTCGACCGTTTCTATCAGACCGAGCATCTCAACTCGCTGAATACCGGAGCCGGTACAGGCATCGGACTGGCACTGACGAAAGGTATTGTGGAACTTCATCACGGCACAATCCGGGTGGAAAGCGAGCCGGGCAAAGGAAGCAGTTTCATTATCACCCTCAAACTAGGCAAGGAACACTTCACAGAAGAGCAAATAGCGAAAGATGATACGGAAACCATCCAGCAAACAGAGACTATTGTTCCTTCAGTAGAAATAATCCCTGATTCGGAATGGAAAGAAGAAGATAACAAGCGTATCGAAGACGCCAAAATGCTGATAGTGGAAGACAATGAATCTATCAAGCAGATGTTAGCCGGTATTTTCGAAACATTCTATCAGGTCAGTACGGCTTCCGACGGAGTAGAAGCATTAGAGATGATACAGAAGGATATGCCGAGCATCATTTTAAGTGATGTCGTAATGCCACGCATGTCGGGTACGGAACTTTGCAAACAGATCAAGACAGACTTTAATACTTGCCATATTCCGGTAGTATTATTAACTGCACGTACTGCTATAGAGCACAATATCGAAGGTTTAAAGATTGGTGCGGATGATTATATCACGAAGCCGTTTAATACCAATCTTCTGATTTCCCGCTGCAATAACCTGGTTAACTCCCGCCGGCTATTGCAAGAGAAGTTCAGCAAACAACCGCAGGCTTTTGCTCAAATGTTGGCTACCAACCCGATGGATAAGGAGATGCTCGACCGCGCGATGGCCATTATCGAACGTCATCTGGACAATACAGATTTCAACGTTAATATCTTCGCCCGTGAAATGGGTATGGCACGTACAAACCTGTTCACCAAATTGAAAGCAGTTACAGGCCAGACCCCGAATGATTTCATCTTAAGCATACGTCTCAAAAAAGGCGCTGTCATGTTAAGGAATAACCCGGAACTGAATATCACGGAGATTTCTGACCGGATTGGGTTCTCCTCCTCCCGCTATTTCAGTAAATGTTTCAAAGAGATTTATCACGTCAGTCCGCTGGCTTATCGTAAAGGAGAAGAGAGCGAAGAAGAAGGAGACGGAGAAGAAACAGATTAACAGGTAACTCTATAAGCACTCTTGCAAAATAATCTTATATTATTAGGCACGGATCACACGGATTTCACGGATAAAAAAACGCTGAGTATGAGAACAACAGCATTAATCCGTGTGATCCGTGCCTAAATTTATGATATAAACGGTTTCTTAGTCCGGACATCTTCGCCCGAATAAAGAAGGTAACTTCTTAAGTGTACTATTTTGTACTTCACTTGTACATTCCTACTCATTCTTTTTCTTCCATTCGCTTATCTTTGTGTTCATTACATTATTTCCTAAAACATTCAGCATTATGAAAAACGTTTCGCGTCTACTTCCCCTATTGTCTGGCATCGTCACGCTGTCAGGATGCAATCATGCACCCCAAAAGAACAATGGGCAGAATAGCCAAAAGCCTAACATTATTTATATATTTGCAGATGATCTCGGCATTGGTGATTTAAGTTGTTATGGAGCAACAAAAGTGAGCACTCCCAACATTGACCGGTTGGCAGGACAAGGAGTACAATTCACCAATGCTTATGCAACTTCTGCCACCAGCACCCCTTCCCGTTTCGGACTCCTGACAGGTATGTATCCCTGGAGACAGGAAAACACAGGAATCGCTCCCGGTAACTCCGAACTCATTATCGACACTACCTGCGTCACCATGGCAGATATGCTGAAAGATGCAGGATACGCAACCGGTGCAGTAGGGAAATGGCATCTGGGACTCGGTCCGAAAGGTGGAACCGACTTTAACAACCCAATTACCCCTAACGCGCAAAGCATCGGTTTCGACTACGAATTTATTATTCCGGCTACCGTAGACCGTGTACCTTGTGTATTTGTAGAAAACGGACATGTCGTAGGACTTGACCCCAATGACCCTATCACCGTAAGCTACGACCACAAAGTAGGCGACTGGCCTACGGGAGAAGAGAATCCGGAGCTCGTCACTTTAAAGCCCAGCCAGGGACACAACAATACAATTATCAACGGCATTCCCCGCATCGGTTGGATGACCGGAGGAAAATCCGCCCTTTGGAAAGATGAAGACATAGCCGATATCATCACTCATAAGGCTAAAAATTTCATTGCATCCCATCAGGAAGAACCCTTCTTCTTATATATGGGTACGCAAGACGTACATGTACCGCGCATCCCCCACCCACGTTTCGCAGGCAAAAGCGGACTCGGCACTCGTGGCGACGTCATCCTGCAACTGGACTGGACCATAGGTGAAATCATGCACACACTGGACAGCCTCCACATCGCAGACAACACCATCCTGATCTTTACCAGCGATAACGGTCCTGTTATCGACGACGGCTATCAAGACCAAGCTTACGAACTTCTCAACGGACATACTCCAATGGGTATCTACCGTGGTGGAAAATACAGCGCTTACGAAGCGGGTACACGCGTTCCATTTATTGTCCGTTGGCCTGCCCGGGTGAAGCCGAACAAGCAACAAGCTCTTTTCTCTCAAATAGATGTGTATGCATCGCTCGCTTCACTTTTAGAGCAACCTTTACGCAAGGGAGCTGCCCCCGACAGTCAGGAGCATCTGAACGTTCTCCTCGGCAAAAATAATACAAACCGTGAGTATGTCGTTCAACAGAATCTCAATAACACACTTGCCATCATAAAAGGTCAATGGAAATACATCGAACCGAGCGACGGCCCTGCTATCGAACATTGGACGAAAATGGAGTTAGGCAACGACAAACAGCCTCAACTTTACGATTTATCCTCCGATCCATCGGAGAAAACGAATGTATCAAAACAATATCCCGACATAGTGAAAGAATTATCTGAATTAC
Source organism: Bacteroides sp. 1_1_30 (assembly GCF_020982715.1). Lineage (NCBI taxonomy): Bacteria > Pseudomonadati > Bacteroidota > Bacteroidia > Bacteroidales > Bacteroidaceae > Bacteroides > Bacteroides sp. 1_1_30. The sequence continues at coordinate 47,562 of NZ_JAJKHN010000002.1, read as the reverse complement.
TGGAATCCGTTAAAGAAAAATAGTTTATGAGAACAGAAAAATTGTATGATTTTGCACCAATCTTGAATAATTCTATCCATATTAGAATATTCAATCCGTCTATCTTTGCAAGCGTAGATTCAATAAAATCACTTAATTTTTAATATATGAAAAAACATTTATCCACTCAAACTAGAAAAAGGATGCTCTCCTCCATCGGACTGATCTTGTTTTCTGTTTCTTTTGTACTTGCACAGGTACTTGTTAAAGGTACAGTGAAGGATAACTTAGGAGAAGGAGTGCCGGGAGCCAGTGTTCAGGTAAAAGGTACTTCGCAAGGAACAATCACTGACCTTGACGGTAAATTTGCTTTTAACGTGCCCAATAAGAATTCAATATTGGTTATTTCTTTCATTGGTTATGTCACTGTAGAAATAAAGGCGGATACTCAAAAGCCAATGGTTATCACATTGAAGGAAGACACAAAGACATTGGACGAAGTGGTAGTAGTCGGCTATCAGGAAATACGCAAGAAGGATCTGACGGGTTCTGTTGCCAAAGCCAGCATGGCAGAACTTCTTAGCACTCCGACTGCTTCTTTCGGCGAGACATTAGGCGGACGTATTGCCGGTGTCAACGTAAGTTCGGGCGAAGGTATGCCGGGCGGACAGATGAACATCGTCATCCGTGGTAACAACTCTTTGACACAGGACAACTCTCCTCTTTATGTCATTGACGGTTTCCCGGTGGAAGACCCTTCCATAGCCGCAGCCATCAATCAGAACGATATTGAGTCACTCGATTTCCTGAAGGATGCCTCCGCTACTGCTATCTACGGTGCCCGTGGTGCCAATGGTGTCGTGATGATTACAACCAAGAAAGGAACAATCGGCCAGCCTAAAATTAAATATGACGGAAGTTTCGGTATTCAGCATATCACCAAAACGATTCCGATGATGGATGCATACGAGTTCGTCAAACTACAGGCAGAACGTAGTCCCAAAGATATGGAAACTACCTACTTCATGGATTATGACGGTAAGAAATGGGGACTGGAAGATTATAGGAATATCCCGCAATATAACTGGCAGGATGAAATCTTCCGCAGCGCATGGATGCAAAGCCATAATGTCAGCCTGACCGGTGGTTCGGAAGGAGTTCGCTACAATGCTTCTTTATCTTATTATGACCAGGACGGTATCTTATTGGAATCAAACTACAAACGTGTACAAGGCCGTATGGGTACTACCATCCAAAAGAAGAAACTGAAAATCTATCTGACAACCAACTATTCAAGCACTACAACCACTGGTGGTTCTCCTTCCCAGAACTCATACAGTGGTATGAATAACCTGTTCTATAGTGTATGGGGATATCGCCCTGTGACCGAACCGGACAGACCATTAAACTCGTTGATGGATAACATCATGGACGACGCGATAAACAATACCAACGACTATCGTTTCAACCCTATCATGTCTTTGAAAAATGAATATCGCAAGACGTACGCGAACTATATCCAGTTCAACGGATTTGCAGAATATGAATTTATCAAAGGATTGAAGTTGAAAGTTTCCGGCGGTTACACATTCGATACCCGCAAAGGAGAAACATTCAACAACTCGAAAACTCGTTATGGTAATCCGAAATCATCCGATAAGGTGAATGCAGAAATCTACCATTCTCAACGTGCAACGTGGTTGAACGAAAATATTCTAACCTATCAGACCAATATCAAACGGAAGCATTTCTTTAATAGTATGGTAGGTGTAACTCTGCAAAATTCTGACTATGAATACTATTCATACAAGACAGTGCAAATTCCAAACGAAGCACTCGGGATGGCAGGAATGAGTGAAGGAACTCCCAGTACGACCAAATCATTAAAGAGTTCCTGGTCTATGCTCTCTTTCCTGGGACGTTTGAACTATAACTACAAATCATTGTATTATGCAACGGTTTCTTTCCGTTCCGACGGTTCTTCCAAATTCCGTGGTGATAACCGTTTCGGCTATTTCCCTTCCGGTTCATTGGCATGGGGATTCATGGAGGAAGATTTTATGAAACCATTGAAGTCTGTTGTTTCTTCCGGTAAATTAAGAGCAAGCTGGGGATTGACCGGTAACAACCGTGTAGGCGAGTATGATACGTATGCTTTATATCAGATATTAAAAGATAAAGTTGGAGATTTTATTTCGATCGGTAGCCTACCGAGTGGTGTATATCCGTTCGAAAACAGCCTGACAAGTGTAGGTACAGTGCCCACTTCCTTAAGAAACAGAAAACTGAAATGGGAGACTACCGAACAGTGGAACCTAGGCCTGGACTTAGGCTTCCTGGACGAACGCATCGGATTAACCGTAGACTGGTATCGTAAAACGACTCGTGATTTGTTGCTGAATACTGCACTTCCCACCTCTTCCGGTTATTTCAGTGCCATGAAGAATGTAGGAAAGGTACGCAACCAAGGTATCGAGCTCACATTGAACACAACCAATATCAAGAACCGTCATTTCTCATGGACTACTAACTTTAATATCGCATTCAACAAGAACAAAGTATTAGAATTGGCCGAAAACCAATCTTCTCTGTTGAGTGCAGCCAAATTTGACCAGAACTATAACTCTCAATACAGCTACATTGCCAAAGTGGGTTATCCGATGGGAATGATGTACGGATTCATCTACGAAGGTACATACAAATACGAAGATTTCGACAAAGTAGGTGATACATATACACTGAAACGCAATGTTCCGTATTTCTCTTCCGAAAGTAATACACAACCGGGTATGCCGAAATACGCAGACCTGAATGGTGACGGTATCATCGACGATAACGACCGCACTATGATCGGTAACGGTATGCCGAAACATACGGGCGGATTTACCAACAATTTCGAATACAAAGGATTTGACTTGAGCATCTTCTTCCAATGGTCGTATGGAAACGATGTATTGAATGCCAACCGCCTGTTCTTCGAGAACAGCAATAAAACACGTGACTTGAACCAATACGCAAGTTACGCAGACCGCTGGACACCGGAAAATCCGGAAAGTAATATTCCGAGAGCTACCGACTCCGGTTCTAACAAAGTGTTCTCTACACGTATTATCGAAGATGGTTCGTTCCTTCGTCTGAAGACCGTGTCTTTAGGATATACACTGCCGAAACAACTGACCAAGAAATGGAAGATAGACAATGCACGCGTATTCGTTGCCGGTCAGAATCTATGGACATGTACAGGGTATTCCGGTTACGACCCGGAAGTATCTATCCGTGAAGGCGCACTGACTCCGGGACTGGACTTCTCCGCTTATCCGAGAGCCTACTCTATCAGTTTTGGTATAAACTTAGGTTTCTAATCAATCATCCTTCAAACAATTACGTATATGAAAACAATAAAAATAATCATCATATCACTTCTTGTCGGACTTAACCTGACTTCCTGCGATTTCTTGGAAAAAGACCCGACATACACCACTCCTGAAAACTTCTTCAAAAATGAAGCGGACGCTACCTCTTGGCTAACAGGAACCTATGCTATTCTGGGACAAAGTTCCTTCTACGGAAATGAGTTCTTATACCTTGTAGGAGGTGACGATCTGGGACACTATGGTGGTGCCAACCGCGGACCTAACAAAAGTGGGTTGATCTGTAACAATGCCAATACAAGTGATCCGGCCGTTGCAGCATTGTGGTATACACTATACTCCGGCATCAACAGAGCCAATATTTTTCTGGAAAATATTGATGCAGTGCCCGATATGAACGACGACACCCGCAAGCAGTACAAAGCCGAAGCCCGTTTCTTACGCGCATTCTATTATTTCACTTTGGTAGAATGTTGGGGAGATGTACCTTTCAAGACTACTTCTACAGAAGATGCCTATAACCTCTCCATTCCACGTACGGACAAACAGACGATTTATGATTTTATCATTAAAGAGATGTATGGTTCTGCCGAGGATCTCAAATCTGCTCAAGATTTGAACTATTTACCGGGACGTGTTTCTAAATCGGCTGCTTGGGGAATGTTGGCGCGTGTATATATGTTCAGAGCCGGTGAACCTAAACGTGACAAGGAAGTGGGTTTGGCCAACAACACGACTAGTGCCGAGATTACAGAATATTTCAAAAAAGCAAGTTACTATGCACAGTTAGTTAAGAATGAGGGTCATTCACTGACTGCCAAATATTGGGACTTCTTTATCGACATTTGTTCTGATAAGTATAACACTGCTCTCAATAAGGATGGTGCCAAGGCTAATGAAAGTATCTGGGAGGTAGAATTTGCAGGTAACCGTTCAACGGATGTACGTGCAGAAGGTAGAATTGGTAATATTATCGGTATTCAGGGTAAGGACCTTTCTTCCAAAGCATCCATCACCGGTAAAGGTGATCCGGGCTATGCATACGCTTTTATCTGGAATACTCCTAAACTGCTGGAATTGTATGAAGCAAACGGTGACATTGACCGTTGCAACTGGAACATCGCTCCATTCACTTACACCCAGTCAGCAGGAGAAGGTACTCCGGTAGACGGCCGTGAATTTGTGAAAGGAAAAAGAGATGAAGTGGAACAACAATATTGGGACAAATCCTTCAGCTATGGTAAAACAGATCCGGGGTCTACTTACGGCGATCGCGAATCGAAGAATGATGCCAATAAGAATCGCAACAGGGTTGCTGCCAAATATCGTAGAGAATATGAAGCAGACAAGAAGAGCAAGAACGATACTTCTATCAACTTCCCTCTTCTCCGCTACTCCGACATTCTGCTAATGATTGCAGAAGCCGAAAATGAAGTCAACCATGGTCCTAATGATTTGGCTTATGAATGTATCAATGCAGTAAGAGAACGTGCAGGAATCAACAAGCTTCCGACAAATCTGGATGAAACTGGCTTCCGCAAGGCTATCAAAGACGAACGTGCTATGGAACTCTGCTTCGAATATACACGCCGTTTCGACCTGATCCGTTGGGGAGACTATTACAAACTGATGCAGGAACAAGTGGACAAGGCACAGGCTGATGAATCTTGGAAATTCGGAATCAATGTATATACTTACTTCAATATTCCGAAGTCTTACAACTATTTCCCGATTCCTGCCAATGAAATAGGATCAAACGGTGCTATCAAAACGAATAATCCGGGTTGGTAAATCCCTTATTAACTTTAAAAAGAAAAGGATATGAAGACAATATATAAAAGTTTGATGACTATCGCTTTTGCCGGACTATGTCTCGCTTCATGCGACAAGGAATTAAAAGAAGACACAGCAATGGAAGTTGGTGTGGTGACAGACAGCAATGTCAGCTTCGATGGCAAAACTGTAACTGTAAAGAAAGGAAGTCCGGTAACGTTCAGCTTCGATGGTGACCCTGATTTTATCAGTTTCTTCAGCGGTGAGATAGGGCACGAATACAAACACCGGAACAGAATTGAAATGCAACCGGAAGACGTAGAAAAATGTGAAATCAACTTCTCCGTAGTATATGACTATGGTAGTGCGAAAACCATCGAAGGTTCTACTCACATATTAATATCCGATCAATTCGAAGGAATTAGTGGCAACAATGTGGAAAAAGACAAAGAAGCAGTTACCAATTGTGAATGGACGGAACTTGTCAGTCAAAATGAGCTTCCTAAAGCAACCAAAGATACTAAAGACTATTCTTGTCCTTTGATATCTTACTTGGGTAAAGAAATCAACATTGCTTTCCGCCTCAACCCTCTTGATAATAGCAGCACAATGCCTGTAATACATATTAAAGGCTTACAGCTTAATCTGGAGTTCAACAATGGAAAATCAACCACGATTAATGCAAAGAACTTCGAATTCTCGGCTTTAAATGTAACCTACAATTTAGACGATCTTTCAAAAAACAACACTCATCTTACCAAATTAAAGGAAGCATTAGGTAATAAAAACCTCACACTTGAAGAGATGAAAAGCGCAGAATATAAAGACAAAATAGCATACGCTACTGTAGACGGTAATATTCCTTATTTCTGGAGAATTAGCCAACCAAGCGATTTCGTAACCAGTGGCGGAGCAGCAGGGTATACTAAAGGGGATACTTGGCTTATCTCCAATCCAATCCTCCTCAACGGTTCCTGCGATCCTGACGCTGGTGTAGCGATTAAGAATATCTCGCAATCGTTAGAGATATACTCACATACTTACGAAGAGGCCGGTACATATACCGCTACCTTCGTAGCCAACAATGCAAACTACATCCATCAAGGTGGTCAAGTAGTACGTGAACTGACTATAAACGTTGTAGAATAAAAATATATCCCCCAATTTTTCTAACCTTCAATCATAGAAAACGTTTATAAAAATCAGACTTTAATCAATTTAACATCAGAAAGAGAGGGACCGCGAGGTTCCTCTCTTTTACTTTTTCCGTATCTTTGCACAAAAATAAAAACAATGCCAAAGACTCTTCCCATTCATTTTGCCCCATTACAAGGTTACACCGAAGTGTTTTACCGTAATGCCCATACCGCCTGCTTCGGAGGTATAGATACTTATTATACCCCATTTGTACGACTCGAAAAAGGCGGATTCCGCCATAGAGATGTGCGGGGAATCGAACCCGGGAATAATCAGGTAGCCCATCTGATTCCCCAACTGATAGCTCCCTCTTTTGAGAAAGCAGAGAAAATTTTATCCCTATTCATTGAAAAGGGATATAAGGAAGTCGACATTAATATGGGATGTCCTTTTCCCATGTTGGCTAAACGCCACAATGGTTCGGGCATTCTTCCTTATCCCGAAGAAGTTCAGACGTTACTTAACCTGATTACAGAATATCCGCAAATAAGTTTCTCCATCAAAATGAGGTTGGGCTGGGAAGATCCGGAAGAATGTCTGAGACTGGCTCCGATTATCAATGAGCTACCCTTGCGACAAGTGGTTATGCATCCCCGCTTGGGAAAACAGCAATATAAAGGAGAAGTTGACCTTAAAGCGTTTGAGGCTTTTCAGAGTGCCTGCAAACATCCGCTCATCTATAATGGAGATATCAATAGCGTAGAAGATATTCACCGCATTCAGGAACAGTTTCCCAGACTAGCCGGAATTATGATAGGACGGGGATTACTTGCCAACCCGGCATTAGCTTTGGAGTATAGACAAAACCGTGCGCTCGAGTTCGATGAAATGAGAGAAAAATTGCAATCTATGCACAAATGCGTATACAATCAATATGCAGAACAGTTGGAAGGAGGAGACGAACAACTTCTGAACAAAATGAAAACTTTCTGGGAATATTTAATGCCGCAAGCAGACAGAAAATTACTGAAAGCAATTCATAAAAGCGGAAATCTGAATAAATATAATCAGGCGATTCTTGCCTTTTTTAATCAACGATGAACTGATAACCAGTAATTTTACGTAATTTTGCGCCCGTTTATAAACAAGCACATTATGAAAAAATACATTCTAATCTTTCTTTGTCTGATAACCGTATCGGGCAGTTTCGCACAAATGCAGGATTTCAAGTTCAAATTCTATGGACAGATTCGTACTGACTTCTATTATAATAGTCGTGCTAACGAAGAAACCGTAGACGGATTGTTTTATATGTATCCAAAAGACAAAGTGCGTGATCCGGAGGGGAACGATTTGAACTCAACACCCAACAGTAACTTCTATACTTTATATTCACGACTTGGAGTAGACGTTGCCGGTCCAAAACTGGGAACAGCCAAGACATCTGCCAAAGTAGAAGTCGACTTCCGCGGCACAGGCACTTCTTATTCAGTCATTCGTCTTCGTCATGCTTATTTGAATCTGGATTGGGGTAAATCGGCTTTATTGCTCGGGCAGAACTGGCATCCGTTATTCGGAGATGTGTCTCCGCAGATTCTTAATCTCTCCGTAGGAGCACCGTTCCAACCATTCAGCCGTGCGCCACAAATTCGTTATCGCTATACAAACAAGAATTTCCAACTTACCGGAGCCGCAGTGTGGCAATCACAATATACTTCACAAGGACCGGAAGGGAAAACACATAAGTATCTGAAGCAAAGCTGTATTCCCGAATTTTATGTCGGAGCTGATTATAAGAATAGCGGTTTGCTGGCCGGCGTAGGCATTGAGTTGTTATCATTGAAACCCCGTACGGAGTCCACCGTAAATAAAGATACATATAAGGTAGACGAACGCATCACAACTCTTTCATACGAAGCTCATGTGAAATACACCAACAAAGACTGGTTCATTGCTGCGAAGAGTGTATTAGGATCCAATCTGACACAAGCTTCCGGCTTGGGTGGATTCGGAATCAAGTCTGTCAACGAACAAACGGGAGAACAAGAATATACTCCGATACGCTTCTCCAGCTCTTGGTTCAACGTTGTCTACGGACAGAAATGGAAGCCGGGAATCTTCGTAGGCTATGCCAAGAATCTGGGAACAAGTGATGCGCTATATGCTCCCAAAGGAAATGATGCAAAACTTTATGGAACAGGAACAGACCTTAACCAATTAGTTACGGCAGGAGCAGAGCTGACCTACAATGTCCCCCACTGGAAATTCGGGTTGGAATATACATTAAGCTCTGCATGGTATGGTTCGCTCAATACGTCCAATGGGAAAATTCAAGATACCCATGCCGTATGTAACAACCGTATTGTTGCCGTTGCCATGTTTATGTTCTAACCTCTCTACTATACAATTATTTTAATTATATATCTGTCACCTGTCACCGATTGCTGCTTAACGATTTGATTATTAACAATTAACACCGTGACAGCAATAGGTGACAGTAGTGTGACAACAATAATGCCGTCACCAGAAACAGATAAACTACATTTCACAACGCGGAGGTATTCACTCCGGAAGCTCCAGGCAATCCTATTTATTTCATGAATGCATTATCTTTGTTTCACCGCATGAAACAATAGTTTCCATGCCGTTGAAACTATTGTTTCTCGGTGCTGAAACTTTAGTTTCCCGGTGCGAAACCTTTGGTTTCAAGCCTTGAAACTAAAAGTTTCATACGGTAAAACTACTGTTCTCTGTCAGGGAAAGCAAATGATCGCCTGTTGTCTGACTTTTATCTCCTTAACTCCACTTCAAAGCTAGCGCCATCTTTGCAACTGAACTGCAAAATTGTTTGCTTCTTATCAGAAGAAATCACCTTGCAAAACGGAGTTCTTTCTACATTCCATTGCCCTTTTATCGTTACAGTCACAGGTATTTCACCACTGGCATTTTCAATCCATGGTCGTGAATAGATACTACGTTCGATACGTTTCCCATCTTTATCAAACACTTCATCGCTTGGACCGCGATACAAAGCCAAATCCGGTTGTGCCACCGTCAACTTAATCTTATCAACAGATTCTTTATGAGTCATAACCAGACAGGAAGTATCCACACGTTGTAATAAACCACCCGGCAATGTCGTTTCAGGAGTTTCAAACAACACATAAGAAATGATCTGTTCGGAGACGGACTCTACAATATGTGCATTCCGGTCTTGCTGTAATACCCTATAAGTGGGCTTCTTTGCAAATTTCTTCATCAGAGCTTCATTCGTCTGAGGCAGAACAGCGTATTCATAACTTCCGTTTTTCGGTGCCTTTCCATGATCTACAACCAAAGAAACCCAATCACCCTTTGTTTCCTTTCCTGTGTTTTGCATTCGCGAGTATTGAGGAAAGTTCTTCTCAAACCGAATGGGAGTTGGAACATAATAACCCGTTCCCAAATGATCTACGTATACTTTCTTATCTCCTTGATAATTTTTCCAATAATCATGCCCTGCTTTATCAGTAACTGCCAATTGGAAGATAGTCGTTTCTGTCGGGAACTCCGTATTTGTATTTTCAATATCCGAACCAAGACAGACAATCATTCCATCGATGAAATGGTAAGATTTACGTGCCCGATGTGATCCGTTGTACTTATCATGCTCATGTAACTTCATTCCAAAATTACCATTCATCTTCTGTTGAGACAAACCACCGGCAAAAGCCTCGTCGGAGTAAAGCATCTCTTCCATTCCAGAGTAACTATCTACATTGAGCACCTTAGCCTGCAATTGCTCCAATGGCAAATGAATAGATGTCACTCCCGGAATACGGTTCCAGTCAAAACCTTCCTGCTGCCAGCCGCTAGTGGCGGGAGTTACTGTCTGTCCCGGTGCAGCAGTCAATATTTGCAAACTGCCGTGCGCCAGGTAACGACCGTATAGATTTGCTCCCAGATAATGCTCTGCCGCCCATAAATAACGGGAATGTCCGCGTGCCACAGCCGACCAGTTACTACGACGTTGGACAGAGACGCAACCATATCCCATCGCTATATTTCCCTGCGGGTCCGGCTCCGGACGGAAACCTTTCTCTATAAGAAGTTTTGCCACCTTACGTTCTTCAGCATTTGAAACCTTAGGCATATATTCAGGAGAGTCATTTTCAATACTTGGGTCTGAAATCAGACGGAGGTAAGAAGAAGCCATTCCACTATCATATTCCTCCTTTCCATCGGGAGAACCGGCTAAAGCCATCATAGCAAAATGCATAGGAACCAGTTTACCTTTTCCATCCGGATGACGACCGGACATGGAAAGAGGGAAGTTCAGCTTATTGCAGTAGAAACGCATGGTCAACAGTACATTTCTCACTGTTTCATGAGCTAACTCGGAAACAGCAAATTCCGTCCGGCTGAAAAGATAGATCATATTGGTTGCTCCATCGAGTCCGCCCACAGCATAAGCCGGATAGCTATTTCGATGATGGAAGGCACCTCCGTCTACTTTAAACGAACCGGACAATCCCAATGCAGGACGGCAACCAAAATCAATCCAACGGGAGAAAGACCGGAGATATTGTAGTTTTTCCGGTGTATCTTCCATCATTAAAATGCTGGCAATGCGTCCTGTGGTCTGTGTATTGAAAGAGTCCATATCAATTCCATTAACTTCCGGTTTAGGGTATACTTCGTTAGTAATCGCATACCAACGTAACGTACGTTCGGCTTCCTGAAGTTTCCCGGTTTCCCTAAGCACATCTTTCATCAGAAAATATGCCAGGTACAGACCGCGAACACTATAGCCATAATGATGGATGTTTCCCCAACAACTACCATAAGCTACTCCCTGATCGGTTATATGATCGTACATTGCTAAGAATTTCTTCTTCATTTCTTCCCGAATCACCGGATTCTCCGCATTATTATATGCAACGGCAATTCTTTTCATCAGGTCGAAATAAGCACGCATTTCCACTCCCATTTTAGTCAGCATATCTTTATCCCAGTTCGGTATGATCCGTTCATAAGCTTCTGAAGCACGTACCATGTAAATAGGTACTCCCGATACTTGGCCATTCTTATAAGTTATCTGATAGAAATCATATTTCTTACGGATGGTTTCTACTTCTTTATCTGTCGTTTTCCCTTTCGTGTAGATCATATCACGAAAACGCTTTTCCAACAGTTGCATTTCTGCTCTTTGCTTATCGTCTACAGGAGTCAATTCAATATCCGGTTTCAAAAGCGAGTGTTGATAGACAACCAGCCAATGGTTGGTGGTTCCGGCATTGACAAAAGGGACTTGCAGGTCGGCCGTCTGTTGACGTGCATCAACCTTAGTAGCCGTAATCAGATGATCGATGAAAAGGCTTCCTTTTGAATTTGGAGCAATAATTCGGAGTTCATTCATGCCTTCTTCCGGTGTGCCTTGCATATCACGTTCATAGCAGACCCATGCGGCGCGCCAACCACTGAAATTAATACCAAAAGGGAAAGATGTGCATTTTTTGCCGTCTTTCAGAAAATGAAACTCAATAGTCGCATCCTGAGGCACTTCATTATAAATCCACACAATAAAAGCCGAAAGATATAAATCCTTGCCGGTCGGATCTTTCTTCTCAAACTTCAAGTCTTTCTTGAGTTCCAATATACCACCCGGTTCAAATGTCCATTCCAACGAATGTTTTCCATCTTTATAATGCAGATCAGATACCGACAGGCGGGAATGGGTAGCGGTGATACAATCCGGTATTTGCGGTTCTTCAAAAGAAAACATCCGCTCATCTGTTACGACTTGCGCATGAAGGAATGCTGAGCACAAAAGAGAAAACAGAGTTGTCACTCCAAATTTAGTAAAAAGTTGTTTCATCATGGAAATATGGTCTTATTAGGTTTTCAGTATATAAGTCAAAGTATAGTCGCTTTAAAATCTGTAAAGAGTACGTGATTCTGTAAAAGACGTAAACCGAAGTGCCCGTCACCTTCACCACCCGCAAGGGTATAGCGGAACAACTCTGCATCATTCACAGAATAAGTTGTGATTCCCTTTTCCACTCGAATCCGAATCTCATACCACTGATTGGGGACGAGTAAATGAGGGGCATCGGTATATTCTTTCAATAAAGGTTTCACCTTGTCATCTGCCACTCCATAATATTCTCCTTTGTATCGACGGAAACGGGTCGTTGAATTATCATTTCCTCCGTATCCAACGTAGAAAAGGTTTAATGTATTGTAGTTTTTAAAGATGCCGTCACGCCACTGACTACGGGCAAAAAGATCATCAGGGTATTTAGGATCATTGGCAGCCCAGAAGCAGTTCAGATCACTCAAGCGGTCATACTTTCCACCTTGCATCACCATACAAATACGATAACTTATTTCATAATCGCCTGCCAATCGTTGCCGATACCACATAGTCAGTCAGTCCGGAACTATCAATTCTAATGTATCCGCACGTTCTATTATTTGCAAAGCATGGGATGCATCTTCTATTTTCCATTGCTGCACAAAAGAAGCTTTGTGCTGTGCCAAAAGCACCACACTATTTAAGAGAAAAAAAGTAATCAAACTGTAGCCTATAAAAAATCGCTTCGTCATTACGGTATTAGTTTAAAGATTATTCTTCCGAATACAAAGAAACCCCTCTTTTCGAAAAAAGAGGGGTTCAAATTGTACAAAATATCTCAAATAACGTATTGACTGATAATTTGCATTACCAATATCTTACAGTTTTTTCTGGATCAAAGCCCTCATACCAATTCTTATTTGATTTACCGTTAGTATTTACCCAATCAGCAAATCCTGTATACGCTTCTACAAAAGGTACACTCTCATAGGCATGACGTGCGCCAACCGGCATCTTAACTCCCCAAGTGGAACCGTTAGTGTTTGAATAATAAACATCTTTATCTAATGTAGCGTCCTTTGCAACCAATTTATCATATTCAGCCTTATAAGCAGAAGTCGGTGCATAACCCTTCATGTGGATTTCCTTATTGTTAGCCCAAATAAAGAAGTTTTGTCTATTAGTATCAAGAATCAGTTCTCTAAATGCTGCAAGCTGAGCATCTCTATCAGCTCCAGTTAGCCCTTCTTTACCAATCAATCTGACTTCAGCACGCAACATAGGCAGTCCTTCTCTTACTTTTTTCGGTCTTACCTGGAACATATCCTGATTATTATCTTTCAAAGAGCTTAAACCATCCAATGTGATAACAGTACCTTCTGCCTGTGCTTTATCTACAGTCAGGATTGCAAAACGTGGTTCAGTGCGAGTATCATTGCTCCAATTCCAGTTTTTATTTTCAATCTTCACTACATCTTTCGTAGAAAGTTCCTCTTTAGCTAAGTCTGTCATTGTTCCCTGACCACCTTTCAGTACAAGGCTTGCAGTAATCCGGTCAACATACTCACTTTTCAAACCATCCAAAACAACACCTAACACAGTCGGTAATGTTCCACCTACTGCACGAACGTCCAAAGTCAGCAATAATTCCTCCTTGCCTCCTACGGTCTCCATCATTTGTTGACTATGACATTCAGTCACCTTCAAATCATACTCGAAAACAACATCATTGAAATCTTCATCATACCATGAAGCCAATTGAGTAGGCCAACCATCTTCGAACATCACCACACCTGTGTTATGATAAAAAAGATAGCCTTGGTCCGTTTCATTTGTCGGCTGCACTGCATCTTCAGGAAGCGCAAGAGTTACCGATGCCAGACGGTTTGTTTCAAAATTGAAACCAGTACTCTGATCTACACCACGACTAACAGGAGACAAAGCAAATTCTTTTGTAGCTTCTGTTCCCGAAACTGTATTGTATTTCATATACACTTTCTCGCAAGCAGCAGGAACATTCAACGTAAGAGTGCGGGAATCTTTCACTAATACATCTCCCACAAGCAGACTCGCTTCAGAACCACTTTTATCAGAATATACATTCACAAGTGCAGAAGCATTTACCGGGTCAACAGTTCCCGAACCATCTTTACCTTTTTCCAACTCATTATCAGAGCAGGAAGTGGTAACCAACATTGTCCCCATAAGGACATACATCAAACCTTTAATTTTCATCTTAATCTAATTTTTAAATTTATTGTTTGTTTCTGTTTCGCATGAGAGCCTAGCTTATCACACTTATTTTCAGGCTTCATTTGTTAACTTATCAAAAATATATTTAACGCCTAATAGCTTTTTGCTTGCCTTTATTTGTAATTTCAATCCTTTCCATCGAAAATAATCACAAGAGCTAAAATAGGGCTCAAAAGGCCTGTTCATGAACAATGGATAATATATACAAGTTATTTCGTATATTTGCATTAGACAGAACATTCAATACAACAAATATAGAACTTTTATTCTGAATATACAAGTTTTATATATAAATATATCAAGGGAAATGGATCAAGTACTGTATGGTATAGATTACGTAGAATATTATTTCTATTGGATATATTACAAGTTTATTGGCTATCCTTTAATCATAAGAATATGCTCAATTGCTGTAATGTTTTGTATTATTGCGTACTTATTTCTCCTATTCCATATTATATATGGTATATTTAAAAGACGAAAAGAGAAGCGGAAATACAATAAAGCATTTGATAAGTATTATGAAGAAATGAAAGCTATCTCACTAGACTCCAATACATTGAGTGAAGGAGAGATAGCTGACAGATTAGAATATGATACAAAAAAGCGCCCGAAACCTAACGAGTTGCGCATTATCACTCAACTGTTAACAGAAATCAAGAGTGTGCATGAAGATGAGATCAATGAACTAAACTATCAAACGATTCAAACCGTATTCCAAATCACACGTTTCCTTGAACGCGAACTTCAATTCGGTTCCAAAAGATCAAAGATACAAGCTCTGAAACTTATTCAGTCCATCAATGGCTATGCCTCTGAAGCAGTATTGGTGCGTTTCCTCTATCATCGTGAACTAGAACTAAGAAACTCGGCACGCTATACTTATATGTGGTTAAGCCAGGGTGATCCGTTCCGCTTCTTCGACGAAGATATTGGCATGAAGTTAAGGCAATGGGACATGATGGAGTTACACGCTATCTTGGAACACCGTAAGAAAGTGGGATATAACACACCCACCTTTATTAAATGGGTGAATACTTCAGCTGAAGAAAACGTTAAGATATTCTTTATCAACGAAATCCGGTTATATAATGAAACCGAAAGTGCCCCAATTCTCGCGAAGCAACTCAATGTCCGTTCTGTGGAAATACGGGGTGAAGCAATCAAGACTTTAGGTAAACTAAAATACAAAGAGGTTGAACCTAAGCTGATTGAAATGTATAATGTACAACCGGAAGAAGTCAAACGACAAATCATTTCGGCTATTGCGGATCTAAAAACCGATAAGGCTTTAGGATTTCTTTACAATGCTTATGATGAAGCAGATAACTGGGGAACCAAGAGAGTTATACTCAAAGCCCTCTATGAGTATAGTGCAATGGGAAGGAAAACATTCGATCAATTGGAAAGAAAAGCAGATTCCCACACGGCTATATTGTTTGCCCACACCAAGCATCCATTAATCAACCAGTTAAATTAGAGAATATGAGAGATATAATATTTACATTCTTCAATTATTTCGTATTCTTTTATACGAGCATGCTGGCGATATTCTTCGTCACATTCGCCTTCCTCTCTTTCATTTCTCTAAAACGGAGAAAGGATTACTATGTGGAAAGCTATATGCGGAAAACAATCAAAGAATCTCCCTATACACCGGGTATTTCGGTAATTGCTCCTGCCTTCAATGAAGAAAAAACAATCATTGATAATGTGAACTCCATGCTTGCATTGGAATATCCGCTTTTCGAGGTGGTTATTGTAAATGATGGAAGTACGGACAACACATTGGAAAAGATGACCGAATATTATGAACTGGTAGAAGTGCCCTATGCTTATATCGAGCGAATCAAAACCAGGCCGTTCCGAAGACTCCTCAAATCCTCCAACCCGAAATACAGCCGACTCATCGTTGTAGACAAAGAAAATGGAGGAACCAAAGCGGATGCATCCAATGCGGGTATCAACGTTGCTTCTCATCCTTATTTTATCTGCACGGATGTGGATTGCATTTTGGAAAAGTATGCTCTTTATCGTTGTATCTCGCCCATTATATCTTCAGAAAAACAAGTAATTGCAGTCAGCGGAACGATGTTGATGGCTAACGGATGCGTCGTGAAAGACGGACAAATCATAGACGTTAGAACTCCCCGTACACCGATTCCACTTTTCCAGAATCTGGAATATATGCGCTCTTATCTGATTGGTAAGATGGGATGGTCCGCTATCAATGGTATGCCGAATGTTTCCGGTGGATTCGGTCTTTTCGATCGTTCGGTAGCGATTGCAGCCGGAGGATACGATGCTCCCTCTTTTGCCGAAGACATGGACCTCATTACCCGCATGGTAGGATATATGTGCGACTTCTCCCGTCCTTATAAGATCGTACAGATTCCTGATACTTGTTGTTGGACGGAAGGACCTCCCAACCTGGCAATGCTTTACCGGCAACGTACCCGTTGGGCACGGGGATTGTTCCAGACACTTAATATCCATCGTAAGATGATTTTCAAAAAGACGTATAAACAGATGGGACTGTTAACTCTGCCTTATATGTTCGTTTTTGAGTTTCTAGCGCCGATCATCGAGCTCGTCGGTTTGATAGTATTTATCTATCTGGCCTTTACAGGAGCAGTCAACTGGAACACGGCATGGATGATTTACCTGACGATCTATACGTTCTGCCAGTTCCTTTCCATCGTTGTTATTACCTACGACTACTATGTCGGGATGCTATATAAAAGAGGATATGAATACCTGTGGATTATCATTGCGTCCATATTGGAGCCCATCTTCTATCATCCCATCATCACTTTCTGTTCATTGAGAGGATACCTCAGTTATCTGACCAATAGAGACTTCAAGTGGAAGAACATGGAACGGAAAGGATTCAAGCAGAAAGAAGAAAGTGCAGACGGTACTGATATAACGGCAATGAAGCCCGAACCTGCTACGATTTAAACAAGAAAGAAAGATTAAAGACAAGATAGAATGAACAGAGAATTTCTCCATAAGATCACCATATTAGGTTGTCTGTTTTTACTGATAACCTCTTCCTCCGGGACCGACAACGGATTCCAGACACCGGAGCAATATGCCCAGATTGTACAGGAGCATTTTGCGAACGAGGAATGGGAAGCAGGGAAAGAGCTGTTGGAGGAGGGCCTTCAGAAATACCCGAATGTTTCTGACCTTGAATGGCTCATGGGAAAATACTGGTTCCACGAAAAGAACTATGACCAGTCGCGTTATCATCTTGTCAAAGCGATAGATGACAATTACAACAACGTCAATGCCAAACATCTGCTGGTAGATGTAGAAGATATCACCGAGAATTATTCCAGTGCTATTTGTTACGTTAATGAGTTGCTGGAAGTGAATCCGTATTGGAGAGGTTTATGGCGAAGAAAGATTGAACTGTACCGCAAGCAGAACAACGATGTGGAAGCAGATCGTCTGTTGAAACGAATCAATCAGATTTACCCGAACGATACCATTCTAAGGAAGGATTATATCTACAGCATGGAGGTAGGCTACCAGCAAATGAAAAAAGGTGGTAACCGAAAAGAGGCTATCGAAAAGCTGACGGAGCTCATCAAAGTATCTCCTCAAAACGAAGAATATTATCTGGACATCATTAACCTGCATTTACAGGAAGGAAACCGGGAAGCTGCTCTAGGCTGGTCATCCAACGGTTTGGCTGCCATACCGGGAAGCGGTGCGCTTATCGTCAAAAGGGCGAGTATCCTTAGTGAATTGGCACGTTATCCGGAAGCTCTGGTGTTTATACGCGAGCAAATGCGAAGAAACAACAGCCCTGCCATACGACGTATGTATAACGACCTGTTAATGGAGGCTGCCCGAGCAGAGAAGCAGCGGGATCCTTATGTATTATATGGCATGGCCTACGAAGGAGGTAATAAGAACAAGGAAGCATTAGACTACCTGCTGAACACTTCCGTCACCCGGGGATATACCGATGACGCACTCTTCTATATCAGAGAAGCTAAAAAACAATATGGCAACAATGATAAAGGAATTCTTTATAAAGAATATATGCTTTATCGCCAGATGAATGAGGATGATCTTGCCTATTCAACGCTGAAAAAGATGTATGAGATGTATCCTGATGATTATGATATTACGCTTGCCATGAGCGCACAACACATGAAGAAAGCTGAAAAACTGATGGAACTTGGTCTGTACGCAGAAGCATTGCCGCACGTATTGTTCGTTTCTCAAAAACATGTAGACGACAATGAAGTGAACGGTGCCGCATGGGAAAAAGCCTTGAGTTGCTATATCAATATGAAACGTTACAATGAAGCACTTGCAACATTGGACACCATCACTCTTCACTTCCCTGATTACGAAAACGGCACGTTGAAAAGGGCATTTATTCTCGATAAAATGGATAAAACCGAAGAGGCTTTGCAACTGTATCTATCTGCCATCGAGCAGAGTGATGAGGATATGCGCATTTTCTATGTTATCGGATACGAGGAACTAGCAGTGCCGTACATCAAGAAATGTATGGAAGCCGGAGCTACGAAGAAAGCATACGAGGAATCTGTTAAGCTAATTAGCCTGAATCCATCGAGCGATCTCGGATTACGGTATGCCATCAATTCGTCCGGTTTACTCGGAAAATACGATGAATTCGAGAAATATACAGCACAAGGAATCAATTATTATCCTGAAGAACCATTCTATCAGGCTAAAAGAGCTACCGTGCTTGAACGTGACAAGAGATACGAAGCTTCTTTGGAATTTCTGAAGCCGATACTCAATAAATACCCGAGCAACAAAGAGATTATAGGTGCATTCTCACAGAGCAGTGAATACCGTGCCCTGCAACTGACAAAAGCCAAAGAACCGGAAAAGGCTCTCGCTGTTCTTGATACAGCTTTGCTTTATGACAGTCAGAACAAATCATTGAAGTACACCAAGGGAGTGGTATATGAAGCCAACCGTCAAGCGGATTCAGCCTATTATTACCAAAAGTACTACGAGCCATCCATCATGGAATATCGCTCTTTCCAACGACATTTATCGGGCCTTAGAAGCATGATGCTCAAGAATGAGATTGCTTTGACCTATCTCCGTGCACGCTACGGAGAAGAAGATATCATTACCTCTGTTGCAACAGCCGAATATACCCGAAAAGGCCAGAAGAACAGCTACACAGGACGCCTCAACTATGCAGGGCGAAGTGGCTCGGCAAGCGACAGCATGGAGGCTGAAGAACAGACACCAGGAGGGGTTGGCATTCAGGTACAAGGTGAGTGGACGCATCACTTCTCACCGAAGTGGAGCCTCACGGCCAATGCAGCCTTTGCGACCAAATACTTCCCGGACATAACGGCTGATGTCGCTTTACGGCATTATCTCAAGAATGATTGGGAAATAGGCGCACATGTGGGTTATAGACGGGTAGCCGCCTACACAAAGCGTTATGAATGGAACGATGAATTCTTTGCAGGCGGCACCGGAGACAATGGCTATCTGTTTACGGGTTGGAATGAGTCAAAGACTAACCTACTCACTGTAGGCGGAGAATTAGCCAAGACCATTGAAGTGGTTCGTCTCAACACGAAGATCGATATGCACTTCTTCAACTCTAACTTCTATTACAATGCGCAGATTGGCGCCAAATACTTCCCGGCGAGCGATACAAAGACAAATATCAACGCCATGGCAAGCATCGGATCGGCACCGGAAACGGCCGTACTGGACTATGCGCTGCCCGGCTCTTTCTCTCACACCAATACCATGGTGGGATTGGGAGGTCAGTATATGGTCAGTCCCAACATTACCATAGGCTTGATGGGCACTTGGAACACCTATTATAACCAAACCAATACGGTGCGAGGGACAAGTCCGTCCAACCAGATAGAATCCATATCGACACGCTATAAAAACTTATATAACATCTATGCACAAGTTTATATTTCATTCTGATACGCTTGGCCCTGTATTGGCAGGAATGATATGTATTTGCTGCCTTTTATCCGGCTGCCGTATGCAGGCACGCACGGAGATGTTCCCATCTAAAGAAGGGTATCTCGTCACCATTGGTGAGGATCCGACCGACAGAGACACCCGGTGGGCGAAATACCTGTACGAGCATCTCAAGAAGCGTGCAAACGACGATGAAATAGTAGCTTTTGGCGTTTCCGAAATGGACATGTGGCGCATCATCATACAGATAGACCCAACATTGCAGAGAGGATTCAAAGTAGCCTGCAAAGGCTCTGATATCAGACTGACCGCAAGTGACGACAAACAAATGTTATGGCTGCAATACCAACTGATAAAGAAGATCAGCAAAGAAGACCCGCGTATAGACGGTTCGGATCTTCCTCCCGCCCTTATCAATCTCAACGATACTTGCGGAGCTTTTGCATTTGACTATCAAAGTATTTATTCTCCATACGGCCTGAACGCCGATCATACAGGCGTTATCGGCCTGGACAACTTTGACGACAGCTGGGGAATATGGGGACACAACCTGCGAAAAGTCTTGGGAAAAGATGCAGAGAAAGTATATGCCACCATTCACGGGAAGACAGATGACTCACAACTGTGTTTTTCTTCCGAGGATATGTATCGCCAGATAGAAAGTTACATCGTAGATAACTTCGGTGAAAAGGGGAATTTCCGTTTTGTAATCGCACCGGATGATACTCCGTACGCCTGTACGTGTGCCACCTGCACCGCATTGGGAAATACAGAGAAGAACGCAACTCCCGCCGTTACGGAACTGATCCTCCGCCTGTCGCAGCGTTTTCCCAAACACACGTTCTTTACGACTTCCTACCTGACTACGCAACAAGTCACAAACAAACAGCTCCCGCCTAACGTCGGGGTAATTGTCAGCGCTATCGACTACCCGCTCCGCCGGACAGACGGCAAGGACGAGCAAGACAAGAAATTTGCGGAACAACTCGACAACTGGAAGAAAGTAACGAACAACATCTATATATGGGACTATATCAACAACTTCGACGACTACCTCACTCCTTTCCCCATATTAAAGATAGCCCAGCAAAGACTCCAACTTTTCAAACAACACGGAGCCAGCGGCATATTTTTCAACGGAAGCGGCTACAGCTATTCTTCTTTCGATGAAATGAGGACTTTTGTATTATCAGCCCTTCTTATCAACCCGGAACTTCCGGTTGATGAGTTAATTAAAAGCTATTTCAATCAGGAATACCCGGTATCCAAAAAATGGCTGTACGATTACTACACAGAGCTAGAAAACAACGCCCAATCTGGAAAGCGGCTCGGACTTTACGCCGGTATCAGAGAATCGGAAAAAGGATTCCTCTATCCGGAGAAGTTTATCAAATTCTATGATGAAATGGGAGATTTTGTATCCGAAGCAAAAGGGAAAGAGCGCAAAAAGCTGCACGAGCTCCAGACCGCCTTGTCTTTCACGCGCATGGAATTAGCACGTGACCACAGTTTCGACGCTTACGGATATGCCAAGCGGAATGGAAAGGATATTCAACCGCTTCCCCAAGCTCGTAAATGGGTCACCCAGCTCAAAGAGCATCAAGCATTTGCCGGAATGGGATATTATAATGAGTCAGCTTATGAGATTGACTATTATATAAAGGAATGGGAACAATATATACTTGCTTCCGACATAAAGAAAAGTTTGTTTCTGGGAATGCATCCTTCCGCAACCCCTAAACTAAATAAAAATGATTCAAAGAAACTGACCGATGGCACTCACGGTTTACCCGGAGACTATCATTGCGGTTGGGTTATCATTCCGGGAGAAGAATGTACCATCAACCTGCCGGTTAAAGGACTCAATGCATCAGGAACATTCTATATCAGTTTTTTGAATCTTCCCCGCCATCGCATCTATGCTCCACAGCAAGTTCAACTGTTGAAAGACGGAGTAGCCTATAAAACAATAGACTTAAAACCGGAAGACTCCCCAGAAAAAGGAGAAATGATGAAAGCCACCGTTCCGGCAGACTTGAACGGAACAGAACAATTAAGCATAAAAATCAGTTGTTTAAAGAAGCCGGGAACGCAAATGGGTATCGATGAAATTGCATTCATCCCTTAAATGCTGAAAAAGTGATATAACAAAAATAAATGGCAACAATGAATAAA
The DNA here is from genome assembly GCF_020982715.1 of Bacteroides sp. 1_1_30. Lineage (NCBI taxonomy): Bacteria > Pseudomonadati > Bacteroidota > Bacteroidia > Bacteroidales > Bacteroidaceae > Bacteroides > Bacteroides sp. 1_1_30. The sequence goes on along the minus strand of NZ_JAJKHN010000002.1, from coordinate 25,077 downwards.
TCTATATTCTATATTTTACTACTGACGGCACTTCCGCTCTACTTTACAGGGTGCAGAAAGGAAGTACGTCCCACCAGCATGACGATAAAAGATTCCGTCAGGCACTATTACCCTATCAAGCAAGGTCAGCAACTCGATATCATGTTTACCATCACCAACACGGGAGACGCTCCGTTAATCATTTCAGAAATGCAACCTTCCTGTGGCTGTATCATTCTGGATAAAAGTTCGCATATCATCATTCCCGAAGACGGTATCAGGCAATTCAAAGCAACCTACAACAGCATCAAGAATGTAGGCGAAGTGGTTCACCGCATCCGGATTTTCGGCAATATGCTCCCAAATGGAAAAGCAGAACTAAAATTTGATGTTAACGTAGTCCCCGACGCAGATTATACACGTGATTATGAAGAACTCTATCAGGATTTCAACACCAAAAACGGCATTGTCAGGGAGATGGTGGACGGAAAAGAATCGGAGTTGGGATATTATGTAGGGAATCCTTAGAATGTTCAAGAGTTACAGGATGATTTGTCGCGCAAAGCATTATCCTGCTTTATTTTACTGATTATATCCTCAAATCCTTCTATTTCGGGCATAACTTCCAAATCTGGCACATTCATATATTCACAAATAAACCATGCAAATCTGTATTTAGTGCTTACATCACCTCTGAATCCAACACTAGGACCAAAGGGTAAATCTCCTTTCCCCGTCAGAGATATATAATCATCTACTAGTGCCCCACGTCTATTAGTAGGTGCAACCCCGGAACAAAATGAAACTACGACTTGATCATAAGGTAAAATCTTCTCCTTACCAAATCTATAAATCGAAGGGATGGTAATCATTTTATTTTCACGGTCAATAATAAATATATTCTTCTTCAAATATAAATAAGGAAACACGGTAGCAGATAAAAGACCAAGAACTATAAGCATTGCCATAAATGCCTCATCCGATTTCCAATCGTTATAGATAGAAGCACCCATAAGATATAGTATAAAAAAAATAGATAGAAGCATAAAAACAATCCAGCCTAAACTACCGAAATCGTTTGTTAGTACAATCTTCTTCGCACTACAATATGTAAAAATATCATCTTTAACATCTTCAAAGAATTCATTTTTACCCTTGTCACAATACCTGATCCCAATTAACTTCGGGAAAACACCCATAGGGCTAATCGGGCATTCTCCCAATTGTATTGCATGATGACACCTACTTTGAAAACTTGTACCCATCCAAAATGTTATAGGTACTGAAACATAGCACAATATATAAATAAGTAGATATAAGGTAGTCCCCAGTTCCTCTGACCTTATATAGACAATAGAGAAAAAGAACAATCCAAAAGTGAATAGAAAAGCTATAAGCCACCAAATCTTTGCCTTTTTCTTATTGGATTCAAGTTTTAGGTTGTAATCGTTCCATTCATCATTTTGTGGAGAGCTAGTGCTGTATTTTTCACGATATTCAAGACGTTCTTTACGTTTTCTTGCCGCTATTCGCAGTTTCCTTTTACGTTTTTCATTTTTATTATTTTGCTTCATCTTTTATATCCATTCATAATATTCCGCCGTATCGTGTCCAGTATAAATGCTCTTTCTACGTTCATTCTCAAGGATGCAACTCCTTGAAAGCAGCATTCTCTTCTTTCACATTCTGAATAGTCTGTTTTAACTCCCCAATCGGCAAGTCATATCCATACCAACCTGTATAGCAATCTACCACATACCATTTCCCGTCAGCCTGCAATTCGAACTCAACACGCAAATCCACTTCGGACTCTTCATAGCCCGCTTCAAAGATTTTGTGTTTCGGTTCATTCAGCGTAAACTTGGAAACATAAATACCTCCCTCTTCCTGGGTGATACGCTCTTCTTTCATAGTTTCACTATCCAGCAACGGCCACTTTTCCCGAGTGAAAGGGAATGTTTTCTCGGTTTCTCCGTCATCTGCCAACAAAGTGATCGGAGTCTTTAATGGGAACTTGATACGAGTATACTGGAAGGCTGCACTGGAAGTAAATTTATCCAAAAAGGATTTGAAATCTTCACCGTCTTGTGTAGTCAGTTCACTATCGGCTTTTGCCTTGGAACTATTACCGCAGGAGATAAACGAAACACCTGCGAGCAGCATCATAGCCAGCAAGCAGCATACAAACTTTTTAGCTCTCATAATACTATATAAATTAAGAGTTTAATTAACGGCGCAAAGATAATGACAAGTTTGGCATCTTGGTTATTTTAAGAACTAAATCTTTGTATGTTTCAAATATTCATAGCCGAAGCGGCAGTACAGACATTTCCGCTTATCGCAATACTCTTTTTGTAACTGTATCAGTGCCTGACTATCCGCCGCACTGACTACCGGAAGTCCGGTATCGCTCCACGAACGAATGATGTGATTACTCTCCGCCTTCAATTCTTCCAGAAAGCGTGCGGCACGTTCACACATTCGTTCATCTGCCTTATGCAATCCGTAAGTATAAAGAAAAGGAACCACCGTATTAATGACAATCAAATCCTTGGAACGCTCTCCCATCGTCTTTTCCTTTTGAGAAGATAGTCGTCCGAATAGATAATGATTCTCCCAATAGGGAGACGTACGGGTATCCAGTAAAGCTCTCACGTCCGCCAGAGTTTCCGCTTCCAACAAACGTGAAAACAGCTTGTCTCCTTTCTGATAAAGATAAGCCAACTGCGCCAGGCGAATATGCGGAAAGTTTTCCGGACGAAGCCGGAGAAAACGCCATAAAGTAGCATCCATCCCCTGCCCGATTTCAAATTTATGCTGTAAATAACGAAACTCTTTACAAAGACGAAGACTATATTCGTCTTCCTGTTCTTTTTTCAGAAATGTTTCTTCCAACAACCCAGCCAAACCATAGAAAAAAGCTTCTATCTGAAACAAATCATTCCGGTGCTTACCCAACGCACGAAATGGCAACAATCCCGCCCACGTTTCAAAAGTATCTCCATTCAAGCCGAAACCGAAATTACGGGCAAGGGTGATAAAGAAAGCATCTTCCCAATTATTGTTGCAAAGTTCGAGACGCTGCATGATTAACTGTGCTTTCTGCTCCAAACGCTCTGTTTGCAAAGCGGTCAGCCAGGAATGGATGGTAAGTTTGGGAAGAGAAGCAAGGATGGGATAGCAAGCCGGATAATGATCGGCTACGCAAAGTTCATGATAATGGGATTGCACATTTTCCGGACAAGTCAGCAATAGTTGTGGTATCTGTTCACCGTTGGAACGGGTTATTTCCGTATCTGCTTCACTCACTACATGGAGAATCACAGAGTCGTATGTTTTGTCAGAATGATGTCCGTGGCGAAACCAGTCGGAAGAATGTGTATGTATTTCGATGTTTCCCACCCATAAGGCGCCGTCAATCTTTAGTTTCGCGTTGAAAAAGTCGGGACCGGCGTTGGGGTTTTGCAGACCGGGGTCAATCACTTCTACCGGTAAGCCGTTGGTGGTTTGCAGTACTTTCAGGGGAAATAATTTATGTTTCCACACGTAGTGGAGAAGATGTTCCATGTTAACAAGACGTTAATGTGCGCTGCAAATGTAATAAAAATCTTATCTTTGCGACTATTATTTTGAATATAAGTCAGAAAACAATGAAAATAGCACTGATCGGTTACGGAAAGATGGGCAAAGAGATAGAAAAGGTTGCCCGTAGTCGCGGACATGAAATCGTCTGCATCATTGACATCAATAATCAGGATGACTTCGAATCGGAAGCATTCAAATCGGCCGATGTGGCCATTGAGTTTACCAATCCGATGGTAGCTTACAGCAATTATATGAAAGCGTTCAAAGCCGGTGTAAAACTGGTATCGGGCAGTACCGGATGGATGGCCGAGCATGGCGAAGAAATCAAGAAGCTCTGCACGGAAGGGGGCAAAACACTCTTCTGGTCGTCCAACTTCAGCCTGGGAGTCAGCATCTTCTCCGCTCTCAACAAGTATCTGGCTAAAATCATGAATCAGTTCCCTGCTTATGATGTCACCATGAGCGAGACACATCATATCCACAAACTGGATGCTCCCAGCGGAACAGCCATTACATTGGCGGAAGGTATTCTGGAAAAGCTGGACCGTAAGGACAAATGGGTGAAAGGCACTTTCCTTGCACCGGACGGAACCATTAGCGGAACCAACGATTGCGCCCCTAATGAACTTCCTATCGCCTCTATCCGCGAAGGAGAAGTGTTCGGCCTTCATACCATTCGCTATGAATCTGATGTAGACAGCATAACTATCACGCATGATGCCAAAAGTCGTGGCGGATTTGTATTGGGAGCCGTACTGGCAGCCGAATATACTGCCACACACGAAGGTTTTTTGGGCATGAGTGATTTATTCCCATTCTTGAACGACTAAGATTTCAGAAGCTAGTTCTAAACAAATATAACATTATGAGACAAGCCACACGCGCACAATGGATCAAATGTGCCATTGCTATTCTACTTTACCTCGTCTTCCTCCTCTGGGTACGGAGTTGGTGGGGATTGATTGTTGTTCCTTTCATTTTCGATATTTATATCACAAAGAAAATACCTTGGTCTTTTTGGAAGAAGTCGAAGAATCCGGCTGTCCGCAGTGTGATGAGTTGGGTGGATGCCATCGTATTTGCGTTGGTTGCCGTCTACTTCGTCAATATCTACATCTTCCAGAATTACCAGATTCCTTCCTCTTCGCTGGAAAAATCATTGCTGGTAGGCGATTTCCTGTATGTAAGCAAGATGAGCTACGGTCCCCGCGTACCGAACACTCCCCTTTCTATGCCGTTGGCACAACATACGCTGCCTGTCTTCAATACTAAATCGTATATCGAGTGGCCACAATGGAAATACAAACGGGTACCGGGCTTCGGCAAAGTGAAGCTGAATGACATTGTGGTTTTCAACTTCCCGGCAGGAGACACGGTGGCAGTGAACTACCAACAGACAACGGACTTCTATACGCTGGCTTATGGTGAAGGACAACGCATCTACTCCAAACAGATTGAAATGGATAGCCTGACACGTTCACAGCAACGTGCAATCTATGACCTCTACTATGACGCCGGACGTAAACAGATTCTAAACAATCCGCGTACTTACGGTGAAGTACTGTGGCGTCCGGTAGACCGTCGCGAGAATTATGTGAAACGTTGTGTCGGCTTGCCCGGTGATACATTGCAAATTGTAGACGGACAGGTGATGATTGACGGTAAGGCGATTGAGAACCCCGAAAACCTGCAATTCAACTACTTCGTACAGACTACCGGCCCGTACATTCCGGAAGATATGCTCCGCGAATTAGGCATCAGCAAGGATGACACCATGCTGATAGAAGACTCTGGCTGGGAAGGCGGATTATTGGATATGGGACTGGACAACCGGAATGCGCAAGGCAAACTGAATCCGGTATATCATCTTCCATTGACTAAAAAGATGTATGACACTCTCCTTGGCAATAAAAAGCTAATCAGCAAAATAGTAATGGAACCGGAAGAATACGCCGGACAGATGTATCCGCTGAACCTTTATACCAAATGGAACCGCAACAATTACGGTCCGATCTGGATTCCTGCCAAAGGAGCTACCATTACCCTCACAGAAGACAACCTGCCTATCTATGAGCGTTGCATCGTAGCCTACGAAGGCAACAAGCTGGAAGTGAAACCGGACGGTATCTACATCAACGGTGAAAAGACCAATGAATATACCTTCAAAATGGATTATTACTGGATGATGGGTGACAACCGTCACAACTCTGCCGACTCCCGTTATTGGGGTTTTGTACCCGAAGATCACGTAGTGGGCAAGCCGATTGTCGTATGGCTGTCGCTTGACAAAGACCGTGGATGGTTTGACGGTAAGATTCGCTGGAACCGCCTCTTCAAGTGGGTAGACTGATAAGTGTACGGATAGGATAGAATAGAGTGATAAGGTGATAAATATTGATGAACATTCGTAAATTCAAATGGATACTAGCATTTGCCGGAGCAGTAGTCGTAGTGCTTCTGCTCCGGGGATTTGCTTTTACGTCCTGCCTTATCCCTTCCACCGGCATGGAGAATTCCATTTTTCAGGGTGAACGTATCCTGGTCAACAAATGGAGTTACGGGCTGCGGGTTCCTTTCATGTCGCTTTTTTCTTATCACCGCTGGTGCGAGAGTCCTGTGCGTCGGCAAGACATCGTAGTATTCAATAATCCTGCCGGAATCCGGCAACCTGTCATCGACCGTCGGGAAATCTATATCAGCCGCTGTCTCGGAGTTCCGGGAGATACGTTATTGGTCGATTCTCTTTTCTCCGTTATTTCTCCGGAGGCACAGTTTAACCCGGATAAGAAAAGACTTTATTCGTATCCCGCCTCAAAAGAAAATCTGATTACGTCACTCATGCATACCCTTTCCATCACCAACGACGGATTGATGGGAAGTAATGACAGCACCCATGTACGCAGTTTCAGCCGTTACGAATATTATCTGTTGGAACAGGCCATGAATGGGAAAGAGAGCTTCGTCCAACCTTTGTCAAACAAAGAAAATGCCGAACCAAATCCGCTGATTGTCCCCGGAAAAGGGAAATTTATCCGGGTCTATCCCTGGAACATGACCTTGCTGCGGAATACCCTCGTGATGCACGAAGGCAAACAGGCAGAAATAAAGAACGACACTCTCTACGTGGACGGAAAACCCACACAACACTGTTATTTCACCAAAGATTACTATTGGATGGGGTCTAACAATACCGTCAACTTCTCCGACTCACGGCTCTTCGGATTTGTCCCGCAAGACCATATCATCGGAAAAGCCTCCATCATTTGGTTCTCTAAAGAAAAAGAAACAGGTTTGTTTGACGGATATCGATGGAGGCGTTTCTTCAGAACAGTGAAATAATCTTCCGGATCATAAAAGAAACAACCCCTTCATTATATCTCATAATATCCTTAATAACAGAGCCTCCTAAACGAATTAAAATGAAAGAAATGAACATCGCTTATTTATCTTCAGCCTATCTCGCTCCCGTTGAATATTATACCAAACTACTGGCTTATGACAAGGTATTTGTAGAACAATACGACCACTATATAAAACAAACCTACCGCAACCGGTGCACCATTGCCAGCCCATCGGGTGAGTTAGCTCTTTCCATCCCAACCGTAAAGCCCGATACATTGAAGTGCCCAATGAAGGATATCCGCATCTCCGACCACGGCAACTGGAGACATCTACATTGGAACGCCATCGAATCGGCCTACAACAATACTCCTTTCTTTGAGTACTACAAGGACGACTTCCGCCCCTTCTATGAAAAGAAATACGAGTTTTTAATCGATTTCAACGAAGAACTCTGCCGGATGGTCTGTGAACTGATTGATATTCACCCCACCATTGAGCGCACTTCCGAATATAAGATGGAGTTTGCTCCCGGAGAATCCGATTTTCGGGAAGTGATTCATCCGAAAAAGGATTTCAGGGAAGTGGATACAGAGTTTGTTCCGCAACCTTACTATCAGGTTTTCGAGTCCAAACTGGGTTTTCTACCTAATTTGAGTATCATAGACCTGTTGTTCAATATGGGACCGGAAAGCCTGTTGGTACTGGGCAAGCGATAACCTCACATTGTTTGTGCCCAGTATGTTATCCTTCATTTTTGCTAAAGTGAAATAAAGATATGATAAATGATTTGAGAAACAAGAGAACTTTCTTATCTTTGTATTCGTTAGATACTTAATAATGAAAGGGAAATAGTTATGGATACAACTATGAATCAAGGTGTTTTTTTGAGTATACCAAAGTCTGATATAAAATTCTTCAAAGAGCTTGCAAAGAAAATGGGTTGGGACATTGATATCAGAGAAGACTTTTTAAAAGACTATATAGCATCACGTCCAAAAAGAGTGAATCTTTCTGAAGAAGAAATTCTTGCAGAATTAAATGCTATAAGATACGAGAAATGAGAATAATTATTGATACAAATCTATGGATTTCATTCATGCTAGGACGCAAGATTGCGACTATGCGCACATTACTTACCCATCCCTCGTTAGAAATATATGTATGCCGTGAGCTGCTAGATGAATTCTATGATGTTTCTTCGCGGGAGAAAATACGAAAATATATTCGTCCGGAAGATCTAGACGATACACTTAAACTTATCCATTTATACGGAAAATATGTCGTCATCCAAACAAAAAGCAAATCAGAGATTAGAGACAAAAAAGATCTTTATTTACTCTCTCTAGCCGATACGATCAAAGCTAACTACATTGTTACTGGAGACAAAGATTTATTAGTCCTAGAAAAACATAACCGGACAAAAATTGTAACTATAACAGAGTTCATGAAGTTATTGTAGCCCTCCCATCTGGAGGAAGATATTTACCGCTTCAAACTGTCATTATCTATAAATATTTCTATCATTGACAAAATGATTAGGGTTTAGCGATAGCGTCACATGTGATGTATCTCATATCATACTCTCAACTAAACCATAATCACTAAATGAGCTCTATAAAGCTGTTTATACCGCTACTTCTTCACGATTCTTCTCTTCATTAGATTCTGCCGCATCCAACCGATTCAATAAGTATCGTACATTCTGAAGATGTATATTGTTATTCCGATCCATTTTTTTAAATTGCCAACTGTTTTTAGTGGTATTCAGTATACAATTCATTAACGTTCCCACTGCATCAGCACTCTGGAAACGATTGGTATTGGAGATTTGCGTATTCATCATGTGCGCGCCGAATCCTCTAATCACCTCTTTCACACTTATCGACTTATAAGTACGGATAGCTTCAAAGGCCGCCACATTACTATAAAGCGTATTAGCTAAATCCTCCAGTCTCTTTCGATCTGTTCGTTCCACTAGATAGCTTTCAGGATTCATAAAACAATTGAGGGTCAGATAAAAAGACATCATTTCATCATCGGATGAAAAGATAGCGTGCATGAGTTGCGTCGCGTCCCCCGGACGGGCCTCCTGGTTGCTTAAAACTTCTTCCATAAGAATTTTAATTAAATGGTGAATAAATTAAGTTTAATGGGGCGATACAGAAAGGTAGTTTTAAGGAATAAAAGAAGCGGTTCCGCCTGTCCCATTGCTCTTCACCATCCACAACAGGCAGTAGGTGCATTAACATCCTACATGGGGGTGCGAAACCGCCATATAGGAAAATGGGACAAGCATAAAAAAAGCTTGCCACATTAGATACAGCAGGCTTCCCTGCTGTGGATTTTGATAAAGAGCATTGCAAAGATAGAATATAAAATCAGAAAAGAGAAAAGAAAATCAGTATTAATTGAAGTTTACAGCAATAAGCTTAAGACAGAACCGTCTAAAGACTACTTGCAACTATAAGATTCATTTTGAAGGTTCACCGGTTTCACCTTTAGCTGAATGACTATAAATCAAAACTTTATGGTGAAAGAGGATGCAAAATACAGAAAGAACCATCCTTCACCTCCTTCACAATGGCAAATAAAACAATACGGCATCGCAGAGACGCTTACAAAGATAAAAATCCGAAGGATAAATGACAAGATAGCACTGTAGAGATGCTTACATCATATAGATTAATGGGTGTATACATCCAATTTGTTGGGTATATATATCCAATGTATTGGGCATATATATCCTGCACGTTGGATATATATATCCTGCGTCTTGAGTATATATATCCAACAACTCAAGTATTAATAACCTAGATACAAAGTATTAATAGCCTATAACTCAAGTATTAATACTTAAAACAACACAATATACAACGGGTGGAAGTCTTATCAAAAGAAGCCCTACAAGATTAAAACATAAGACTAAATCCTTTATTGTGAGAAGCTTTATATTTTTGAATTTCCAAAGACAGTGATTTTTTCAATTGCACCGCCATGAAATCCAAAAAAGGCTGGCTGGTTTCATCATCTTGTGCTTGTTGTAAAGAAAGGATATAATCTGCCCTATCCTCCTTAAAAATCTTAGCGGGAAAAAGATGATAGCAGAATTGAATGTAGTTCATCAATAAACGAGCTGCTCTCCCGTTGCCGTCCACCCAAGGATGAATAGTCACTAAATTGAGGTGAGCATTAAAACTTAGTTCGTATTGTTCACGAAATGTTTCCACACTCTTTTGCCGCTCCTGCAACAGGAAGCAAAGTTCCTCTACTTTAGCAGATACTTTTTGATAACCCATATAAGAACGCCCACCTACACCAGCCGTAACACCACACAAACGAAACTCTCCTCTGGAAGAATCAAAAGAGCCGCCTATTGTATTATGTATCCCCCCTGTTGTCCGCATCAAAGTAGCATTTAACTTCTGCAAGAAAGCAGGAGTTATAGCAGTATTACATTGCGCTTCCTCTTTGGCAAGCTCGTATGCTTTCTTCAGGTCCTCATTCATCAGATGATATACCAACGGCTTTCCTTTAGCTGTTACACCTTCATCAAAAAGAAGCTGTGCATCCATTTCGGTTAGTGTAGAACCTTCAATGGCTGTAGAATGGGTAATAAGAGAATAGAGATAGTACTTCTCATAGTCTACCGACTGACTGATACCGAGTTGCTGAAACTCCATATACAGTTCCTCTATTTCCTGCCAAATACCCTTTTCCATCATAGGTTACCTTGATTGTTATTTTTCCCAAAATTACTTATGATACAACACTTTACCAAGCGAAACGACTATTTTCTTACTATTTTTTGCAAACACAGAGAAAATGTAGGTAATAAAAAAACGCTAAGTCGATTTGTTACAACCACTTAACATCTTGCGAATACCCAAACTCGCCGCCATCTCCTTAAAAGAATCTCTAACCAAACATCAACCTATTTCAATTCAAACGGCACAGTACCTTTCACATCTCTGGATGCACTACCGATGACTGCCTCAAACTCGTACACCATTGAGCAAGATTAATAAAGCTATTTCGCAATTAGTTTCAACCCTATTTGAAACTAAAAGTTTCAAGCCTTGAAACAAAGTGTTTCAAGCAGGGAAACAAAGTGTTTCACACCGAGAAACGGATTGTTTCAAGCCTTGAAACAATTCTTGAAACTAATCGCTACTGGTGAAGAGATGGTGAAGTTGTTGCCCTTCACCCATAAACTCCTTATTCATCGAGGAAACAGAGAAAAGGTGAAAGGGGAGTTGAAAAGGTGGGAAATAAATATCCAGTGGGAAAAATTATTCGATTCTGTACGGAACAGGCAAATCGTCCACAGTTTGTGGACAAATTCGATTTTATCCTTTTCTCATCGAACTTAAAGCTACTTTTTCCTATATGGGAAGATAATACAAATTAAGGGTGAATGGTAGTAAGTTCTATCCTGACTATAAACAAAGAAGGCGGCTCCTGTACCCGGAACCGCCTTCATCTCCTAAAAAAAGATCTCTAACCAAACATCTACCTATTTCAACTCAAATGGTACAATACCTTTAATATCTCTGGATGAACTACCGATGATTGCCTCAAACTTGCCCGGTTCGGCCACCCATTCGTGTTTGGCATCATCAAAGAAGCTCAATGCTTTCTTATCAATCGTCAGCGTTACCGCTTTCTCTTCTCCCGGAGCCAATTTCACTTTTTGGAAACCTTTCAACTCTTTTACCGGACGAGGGAGCGAGGATTTCTTATCACTGATATAAAGCTGAACAACCTCCTGACCTTCACGAGTGCCTGTATTCTTCACATTGACTGTGAAAGAAATGGTATCATCTGCAGTCATTGTTTTCTTGTCGGCCGAGGGTTTTCCATAGGAGAAAGTAGTGTAGCTCAATCCGTGTCCGAACGGGAACAGCGGTTTGATTTTCTCTTTATCCGCCCAGCGATAACCTACGAAAATATCTTCCCGATAGATTTCATTAATGGTGTCCCCTCTATGTTTAGACTGTGCCAGTTCTTCTTTATTACCCGGATATTCTCCCAGTTTATGAGCACCTACATCTTCCAGTTTTGCAGGGAAAGTGAAAGGAAGTTTTCCTGAAGGATTAGCGTCTCCCACCAATACGGAAGCAAGAGCTGTTCCGGCTTCCGAACCCAGGAACCAACCTTGAACAATAGCAGGCACTTCATTCACCCAAGGCATAGCCACTGCATTGCCGGAGATATTGACAACAATCAGGTTTTTATTCACCTTTGCCAGTTCGCTTATCACTCTATCCTGCGCGTAAGGCAAACCTAAAGAAGCACGGTCCGAATCTTCACAATCCTGATGATTGCTCTTGTTCAAGCCACCGAAGAAGATAACATAGTCGGCATCTTTAGCCACTTGCAAAGCCTCTGCGAGCAGTTCATCTTCCGAACGGTTGTCCTTCAAATCCTGACCGGTTTTCACACCGTTATACTCTCCTGTCGGATCGCCTACATATCCACGGGCATATACCACTTCCGCTTTTGAGCCCACACGGCTTTTCAGTCCATCCAACGGAGAAATCTCATATTTCACTTTCAAAGAAGAACTACCACCGCCCACAGTCATCATCTTTATCGCATTTTCACCGATCACTGCTATTTTCTTCGCTTTATTCAAATCGATAGGCAATACGTTACCGTTGTTCTGCAACAATACAATGCCTTCTTCTCCAATCTGACGTCCGGCTTGTCCGTGTTCGGGAGAGCCTAAAGAGCCGAACGGTTTGTGCGGATCCATTGAAGTGCGGAATATCAGACGAAGGACATTGCTAACCTTTTCGTCCAGTTCCTTTGTTCCTACTTTACCCTCTTTTATCAGTTTCAGGTAAGGGAAAGCAAGGTAATAATTATCATACGCATTTCTCGTTCCGGCAGACAGTCCGTTCGTCCAGGAACCAAATTCCAAGTCCATACCATTGTGAATAGCCTGTTCGGTGTTGTGCACACCTCCCCAGTCGGACACTACAACGCCATCAAAACCCCATTCATCACGAAGAATATCTTTAAGCAGACGTTTGTTGTGACAAGCGTGCTGTCCCTGATAAAGATTATAAGAGCCCATAATCGACCATGTTCCACCTTCCTGAACAGCCGCTTTAAAAGTAGGCAGGTATATTTCATAAAGAGCACGATCACTCAATTGCACATTGGTGGTATGACGGTTGAACTCCTGATTGTTCAATGCATAATGCTTCACACAGGCAGCTACCCCGTTCTCTTGTACACCTTTGATGTAAGGAACCACCATAGTGGCGGATAGATACGGGTCTTCTCCCATATACTCGAAGTTACGTCCGTTCAAGGGAGTACGGTAGATATTCACACCGGGACCCAACAAGATGTCTTTCTTGCGATAACGCGCCTCTTCACCGATACTTTTCCCATAAAGATGCGACATTTCGGGATTCCATGTAGCAGCAAGACACGTCAGCGCCGGATAGGCAATACAAGAGTCGTTTGTCCATCCTGCCTGATCCCATTCATCCCACAACACTTCCGGACGGATACCGTGAGGACCGTCGGTAGCCCATACTTCGGGGATTCCGAGGCGGGGAACGCCTGCCGAACTAAATTTAGACTGTGCATGAATCATCTTCACCTTTTCTTCAAGGGTCAGCCGGTTCAATGCATCTTTCACTCGCTCTTCGATAGGCTTACCAGTATCCAGATACACGGGCTTCTGCGCAAAGGCAGACAACGCAGTCATCACAGACAAGCCAAGTAACATTGCTTTGAGTTTCATGTTTATTGATGATATAAGAAATGAGTTAATACTTTATTTATATAGACTCCCAAACAGGGGATATTTCCTAGTTGCGGACGGGTTTATTAATGTTTTTTACATTATTCCGACCAAAGATGAATCCTGAAAGGGTACAATTCATCATACCCTTTCAGGATAAGTTCAATAAAAATCCGACATCAATCTTCAGATCAATTTATTTTCTCAACCTTCAAATCAGCATTTGCATTACCATTCGTTACATCAATGGTAAATCGATAGACAGCTCCTTCTTCAAATGCTTTATTATCCTGCATTTCCAGGTTTCCGGAATCTGTAAGTTTAAGCTGTTCCACTAAAATAGAGTTTGCATAATTGCCGAATTCTCCTCCCCAATCATTTTGATGGAAGAACTTAAAACTAATCACTTCCGAGTCACCACTAGTCTTCAACGTTTCCCCGGCTTTCAAGGTTAGCTGATACTTTTTAGGAGCAACTTGCGCCAGACAGAGCGCTTTACCTGGCTCCCAACCTACTTCGGAAGACGTAACAGAAGGCTTACCGATTCCTTTCCCGATAGCCCAGATTGCACCCGTTCCGTCATCTTGCAATTTGGCCGGTTTACCATCTTTCAAAGCCATTACAGAAAAATACTTCAAAACAGCATTAGCTGTCACCCGATAATCTCCGTTAATCGGCAGGAACTTCAATGCACCATCACTTTGTTTCTCAAAGAAATCAGGATCGATCCACCATTCATTCAAATTATCAATGCCCGTGACAGTTATCATTTGTCCTTGTGTAAACACCTGTTCCGACTTATATATATCAGTATCTGTCACCTCCATCTTATCATTACCAAAGAAAATATCCGGTGCAGGTAAATCTACCTTCCCTATTTTCTCCACTGTCAACACAGCCTTGGTATTGCCTTTCGTCACATCAACTGTAAACCTGTAAATACCTCCTCTTTCGAACTTCTGACCTTCTTCCAGTCCCAAGTTTCCGTCCGATGAAATTTTAACCAATTCACTCGTTGTAGAAATAGCATCACCCTTAAACTCGCCGTTGTCCCATTTATTGATATGGAAGAACTTAAAGTTAATATCATCCACTTTCATGGTAACGCCAGCTATAAATGTCAGTTGATACTTCTTCGCAGTAAGCTGTGGCATACACAGACCATTTTCCGGAGTCCACCCTACTTCAGAAAGTGCCACCGACGGTTTACCGATTCCTGTTCCAATAGCCCAGATAGCACCTGTTCCATCATCCTGCAACTTGGCAGCCTCACCATTCTTCAAAGCAATGACAGAGAAATACTTCATTTTACCATTGGCTGTTATTTGGTAACTTCCGTCAATCGGCAGGAATTTCAATGTTCCATCTTCCTGCTTTTCAAAATAATCCTGGTCTATCCACCAATTATCATAATCAGGCACCCCTTCAAACGTTAGAATGTCATTTTTCTTCAAAGTCAACTTGATTGCATAGATATCATTCTCTACCAATTCCATATCTTCACCGTTCACCTTTAATTTGGCAAATGGTTCTGCCTCGTAAGTCAACGTATTAAACTTGATAGCATAATTTCCCGGTTCCGTATTAGAAAATGAGATAGCATTAGTAGAACCGGCTTCAATCGTTCCATTCTCCCAGCCGAAGGTCAATTCGTTCCCATTCTCTCCCACTTTCGGAGTCTTGATATACGCTTTCATCTTTTGCGAGAAGTCTCCTGTCACACTATACTTGTACATGGATTGACGTTCCATCCGGTACTCTTTTCCTTCCTCATCCACTAATGTCAGATAGGGGAAGTCCGGTCGTGCCAGAGCAAGTTCTTTCGTCATTTCTGTGGTAGTAAAATGAATGTTCTGAAGGATATATTTCAAAGTTGCCTTTCCATTAGGAATATTAGCATAATAAGGAACAAAGATTTTACCAGTATAGTCATTTCCGCTTGTCTTTGTACGGATGACCGTTTCAGACACTTGTTCTTCTCCATAAAAAAGCTGTGCTTTCAACGTAGAAAGAGGCACATCCACATCCGAGGCTTTAATCGTGAACGGAAGACTGTCACCAAAAAGAGCATCTGCATTCTCTGCTTTGATTTCCATACTCGGATTACCGGGCAAGAATTCGTCATCATTACAGGAATTCATGGATAACATTCCTGCCAAAGCCAATATAATATAACTGTTTTTTTTCATTGTCTTGATCGTTTTAAAGTTCTTATTCCGACTTTGCCCAACGATAGGAAGTCACAGATTTGCCCGGAACATCATAAGCAAAATGACGCTTACCATCACTTAAGGTTATCTTTTTAGTCTTTTCATTATTATTCATCAGTACAAAAGCGTATGTTCCATCCGGATTCTCGAAAGCAGAATACATGATATTGCTATCAGCATAGCCGGATGCACCGATACGTACCGCTCCCGGTTTCACCACACTTGAGAGATGGGCGATGATATAATAATGTGAGTTGCGGATAATTGTCTTATAGTCGCTATTACTGATATCCACCGCTCCGTAGCAAGTCTGGCAACCGCCTTCACGGTTAGGAGCACGGTCATTATCAAGCATCAGGTTCCACACTATAACTCCCCTACACCAGTTGTTGATCGTACCCAATGCTACTTCTTTCATATCTTCCAGCAATCGTTTCGACAAATCACGTCCGCTATTCCATGTTCCGATAGAAGTCTCCGTGAAAAGAAGTTCCTTTTCAGGATAAGCTTTATGTATATTTAAAAGCTCTTCGCGATTCCCGCCATAGTTGTGATAAGCAGCTCCGGCCAGGTATTGGGAAGCAGCTGCGTCTTCATACATCTTACCGGGGTAGTTCTTTTCCGTTGCAATATCACTATAATCATAGTTATGATCGTATGCATAAATTTTCGTAGCCAGTCCGGCTGTTTTGAATTTAGGTCCGAGTGCTGTTTTCACAAAGTCCCTCTGTTCTTCCCAACTCATATAAAGCGAAGCGGAATTACCACGGTTCAACGGTTCGTTCTGGGGAGTTACAGCATAAATATCAATGCCTTCGGCGTTGAAGGCTTGTACCCATTTCACAAAATAAGTGGCATAGTCCTGATAATAGGCTGGATTCAGCTGACCGTTTGTCCATGAATCCAGCGGAGTAAGGTCTGTGAGACTCTTTACTTTCATCCATTTTGGACAAGTCCAAGGGGCGGCAATGACTTTAATAGAAGGATTGATGCTCAAAATCTCTTTCAGAATCGGAAGGATATAGTCTTTCTCTTCACTTTGCAAAGCAAAATGTTCAATACCTTTCGTATCACAGCAGGTATATTCGCTCAATGAAAAGTCGGAGCAGCCGATAGAGATACGGATATAGCTAAATCCGAAGCCTTTGTCGTCAGAGAATGTTTCCGTAAGGAAGGCGTGACGATCTTCCGGTTTCATTTGCAGAAGATTAAAACAAGTGGCGCCTGTGATAGCAGCTCCGAAGCCGTCCATTGTCTGATATTGTTCAGTCGGATTCAATGTGATTGAAGTAGGTGCCAAATTATCTTTCGAACTGAAATTAACGGCATCACGGGTCAAATCCCGAGTCAGGCTGCTAGTGGTCGCATAAATAGTCACATCTCCGGTCGGAACAGGTGTAACCGGTTTCTCCGCATCGTCACTGTTGCTGCATGCAGCTAATATGGTGAAGCATCCTAAAAAGGTCAATGCTATATTTCTCATGTCTATCATAATCTTAAGTTTTCTATGTTTTTAGTTGAATTAATAACCCGGATTCTGGTGAATCTTATCATTCGCGTCGATTACCGACTGCGGAATTGGCAAACGATAAGAGTTCTTATCAAAAGTATAAATCTGCGCTTTGCGACCTGAATCCTTAGCATACACTGCATTCATCACCTCTTCTACCTTGTCCAGACGGACCAGATCAAACCATCTTTGTCCCTCAAAAGCCAGTTCTAACCGACGTTCTTTAAGTAAGGCATTCAGCAGGACGTTTTTGTTTGAACGGACAGAGGTGGGAAGTGCTCCCAATTTGGCACGGTCGCGCACTTCATCTATTATATCGGCGGCTCCTTCCAAATCCGGCGTATCCTGCATAATCAGCGCTTCTGCTTTCAGCAACAGGACATCGGCATAACGATACTTGATAATACTGCTGTTGGCAGAACGGCATTTATACATGAACGGATAATTATCAGACGGATAATAGTTGCTCCAATTACAATCGTAATAGACTATTGATTCTTTGAAACGGACTTCATCTCCTTCCTGTTTGAAAGCACTAATCAGGTCACGTGATGGAGTCACCCATTTCGCCCACGTGAAATTGTTATTCCAGTTCACGAGATCACGCCCGAACATCCATGTACACCAGTTACCTGCTCCAGATGTAAATTGTGCTTCAAGAATCGATTCTTTTGTATTACGCATCTTTGCATCTGTTCCCGCAGCATTCATTCCAAACAAATCACTGAAATCATCTACCAGATCAAAACCGTCTGCTTTCACCTCATCACAATATTGGATAACTTTCGTATAATCACGCAAAGGTTTCTCGGCATATATTTTAGCCAATAAGGTACGAGCTACAGATTTAGAAAACAACGTCTTATTCCCCGGCGTATTGTCCGGAGCATACAATACTGCATCCAACAAATCCTTTTCAATCTGCTGATAAGCTTCAAGTTCCGTATTTTGTTTGGGGAAATATTGTGGATATACCTCATCAATGTTTTCAGAAGTAATATCATCAGCCACCGTTGTAATCACCGGAAAATCGCCCCAAAGACGTACCATGTCAAACATTACCATGGCACGGAATATCTTCGCTTCTGCTTTGTATTGCGCCCGTTCGGCAGTAGTCAACGAATTATCTGTCACCAGGTCAATGTTACAAATGAGTTTATTGGCACGGGCCACATCCTCCAGATAACGGTTCCAGTCACGTTCCAACACAGAATTGGAACCTTCAATAGAGTTATTCTCAAACGGGACAACTTCCGCTCCGGTAGTACCGGCATAAGCATTATCCGAATGGGAATCTGAAATCAAAAGTAAATCCACATACCAATGTTCCTGACGGTCACGCATTTGATTATAAAGCGTTGTCAGATGACTTTCAACTGCAGCTTTATCCTTGAATACGATTTTTGTACCATCACTTGTCACTCCTTCCGTCACATCCGAATAGGTGTCTAATGGCTCATAATTCAGCGAGCAGGAAGAAAGTCCCAATAGCAAGCCGGAGGTTAATCCGTAAAATATAGTTCTTAGTTTCATAATCTATCCTTTCATTAGAATTCAACATTAATACCAAACACGTATGATCTGCAATGCGGGTAAGTACCCCAATCGATACCTTGTACCGTACCGCTGTTACCCCATTGGTTTACTTCCGGGTCCATTCCCGAATAGCTGGTCCATGTCAGCAGGTTAGTAGCCGTGAAGTAAGGTTGCAAACGGGTAATTCCCCATTTCTTCAGCAGTTTGCCTTTAACATTGTAGGACAAGGAAACATCCTTCAATCTTAAATAACTGCCATCTTCTACAAAATAGGTAGAATTGAGCAATTTGAAATTAGCCTTAGGCACGTCTGTTATCTGTCCGGGTATTTTCCAACGATTCAGTACACGGGCCGACTGATTCTTACCATCATACATACCTTCCGTTTCAATACGTGAAGCATTATAAATATCGTTTCCATAAGAACCTTGGATAAAGATACTCAAGTTAAAGCCTTTCCATGAAAAGGTATTAGTCATACCATAGGTGAAATCGGGATTCGGATCACCGATATAGGTACGGTCGGAAGATGATATTTTACCGTCATTGTTCAAATCACGATACATCAATTCACCGGTTTCAGGATCTACCCCATCACTTATATAACCGTAGAAACCTCCCAAAGCACGGCCCGGCTCATTACGTACCACATAGTCATTCACCACATCCGCAGTTTTAGCATCGTAATAAACTTTCTGTAATTCCAGTTTTGTCAATTTATTCCGGTTAAAAGAGATATTGAAGTCTGTATCCCATGTAAATGCTCCTCCACGAAGATTTTTCGAACTAATAGAAAGCTCAAAACCCTTATTTACCATTTCACCCTCGTTACGGGCAATAGACGTAGCGGCTGCGGCACCGGCAGGTAATGACACATTCATCAACATGTTTTTGGTCTTCTTATAATAATAATCGGCATTAAACGTCAACCGTCCATTCAATATGGTCAGATCCAGACCTATATTGGTCTGTGTCGTGGTTTCCCATGTTAAATCAGATGTACGCAAGTTGGCCTGGCTAATGGTAGGAACAGCATTTGCATAATCAGTAGAATCACCTTCGCCGCCTTTCTTAAACCATTCGATACGACCGATATTGTAACGCTGCAAATATGCATAGTCACCAATGCCCGACTGGTTACCGGTTTGTCCCCAGCCACCGCGCAATTTTAAATCGTCAATCCATGTAAGGTCCTCCATGAACTTCTCTGAAGAAATACGCCAGGCTGCAGAGAATGAAGGAAATACGCCCCAACGATGATTGGGATGCAATTTAGAAGAGCCATCGGCACGAAGATTAGCCGTTACCAGGTATTTACTGTCGAAGTTATAAGCTACACGTCCGAAGAATGACATAATCCCCCATTGAGATGCACCCGTACCTGTATTATCCCAAGATATTTTATTGGCAGCATTCAATGTTTGAATCTGATCGCTACGATAGTGGGAGCCATTGATCCAGCTATTTGAATAGTCTGAATCCGTCCATGACGAACCGGCCATTATTTCCAAACCATGTTTCTTGAAGTTTTTATTATAAGTCAATACATTATCAAATGTCAGCACAGTGTTCATATTCCGATTGTCCGAAGCCTCACCGTACTGATTGCGGCCCCAAGCAGTAGAAATCGGATCAAGAAAAGTGGTATTAACGGCGTTGCGACGGTCAAGAGTAAGAGTAGACTTAAACTTCAGTTCCGGAAATGGAGTCAGCAATATATTACCCGATGCCAACAAGCGGTTTTCTTTGTCTTTGTTATTCTTCGCGCGGGCCATATTTTCTAATGGATTGGTGATATTACCCACTCCATAGAAGTTATTGTAATACTGATTAGGGTTCAAAGCATCCCACACCGGCGCATAAGTCGGTGTATTGATAACAGCCAGAATAACACCACCCCGATTCGAGCCTGTTCCCATTGCTCCGCCTCCATTGCTTGTATAATCTGAATAAGAGATATTAGCACTTACTGTCAGCCATTTACGAACCTGATTTTCCAGATTTACCCGGAAATTGTAACGCTTGTAATAAGAGATGTCCAACACTCCCTGTTCTTTGAGGTAACCCGCAGAAAGGTAATATTTCATTTTCTCATTACCATTGGATACAGCTACCTGATAATTTTGAGTCTTTCCGGTCGTATACGTTTCATCAAACCAGTCGGTGCGATCGGGTAATCCGTCCGGCAAAGACACTAGTCCGATTTCATCCTGCAATTCTTTATATTGTGCTGCATTCAGGGATTCTACTTTATCAGCTACTTTGTTCAAACCGAACTGGGCTGTCAAAGAAACTTTGGCATTACCGGCTGCACCGGCCTTCGTAGTAATTAGAATGACTCCGTTAGCGGCACGCGAACCGTAGATAGATGCTGATGAAGCATCTTTCAATATCTGCATACTCTCAATATCATTCGGAGAAAGGAACTTGATATTGTCTACAGGCACTCCATCTACTACATACAACGGATCATTACTACCATTCATTGAAGTAGTACCACGAACACGGATAGACATTTCACCGCCCGGCGTACCGTTAGGCTGAATCACCGAGACACCGGCTGCCTTACCTTGAATGGCCTGTCCGGCCGAAACAATGGGCCGCATATCCAAATCCTTGGTAGATACGGAAGAGATAGCGGTGGTCACATCTTTCCGTTTCACCGAACCATAACCGATGACCACCACTTCATCAAGCACTTCATTATCTTCCTGAAGTGTGATCTTCATCTGTTGGGCTGCCTTTACCTCCTGCGACTTATAACCCACATAAGAGAATATCAAAATGGCGTTTTGCTTAACGTTTAATGTGAAGTTACCATCTAAATCGGTTATTGCTCCGTTAGACGTACCTTTCTCTTGTACACTAACACCGATTAGCGGTTCTTTTTGAGCATCCAGGACCTGACCGGATGCAGTAATTTGCTGTGCGGATGCACTCAAAGATAAAAACATTGCCAAGATAGCAAAGAAAATCTTGCGACTCCCCGAAAGGATTTTTCGCCTGTTTTTTTTCATGCGTACTAAGTTTTAAAGTTAATAATAAGACGCTCGTCAGCAATGGGCTACTCTCATTACTTTCGAAGCACAGGTCAAAAGTATAAAGAAATTAAAGTGAGCTAACAAGGAGGGGGCAATAAGTGGATTAAGCAAAACGGTAATCCACTTATTTTCATCTATTTACATTCAGAACGTATACCTAAAAAAGTGGTTGATTTACAGTCCGAATTAGCGAATTTTTCGCACTAAATCGTCAAAATCCTCTCTCGATCCACGGGCTTTATTCCTTACTTTCGCCCGATAATTATAAATTGTATTCACCGAATAACGAAGAAACTCCGCAATTTGTGAACTATCTTCAATACCCAGACGTATCAAAGCAAAGATGCGCAGTTCAGTATTCAATAACTCGCCTTTCTTCGGCAAAATCTGTTCATTTTCCTGTAATAAGTCATTGAATTTTCCCACAAAGTTAGGGAAGAGATGCAAAAAGGCTGTATCAAAGTTAGCATACAATTCTTCCAGCTCTTCGTCAAGAGCATCTTGGGAACGCGTTATCTTTAATAACTCCGCAATTTGTCCGGCAGACACTTTCTTATTCACCATCCGCCGGTAAGCGTCTAAACGGTTGATATAAGTAGAACACAGCTTGATGAAACGGGCAATATACTCTTCCTTGATCTGATTGGACTCCGAGAGTTCGATATTGGTAGAAGACAGGCAACTATTCATTTGCCTCAACTCCTCATTCAATCCGTTTAACTGCTTATTAGCTACCTGAAGATGATTTCTTGCATCTGCCAGCTTTTTCATCTGACGGTAGATATATCCCAAAGCTACAATCAACAACACCAACAGTGCAGTGATAAGCAGCAGGTTCTGTTGAAGACGGTCGTTCTGCTTTTCAATCATTGCCTGATAGGTTTTATCAATCAATGAAAGCACGTCAGCACTCTGCCAACTACGCAGACGGGCATTGTAGAACTTGGTCGCATTCCACGAAAAGCGCATATATTGGTACGCACGTTCCATATCACCATCTTCGTAAAGTAGCTGGGCAAGCATCCACAACGAAGCATGGTCCTTAATGGCAGAACGAATATCCGATATAGCAGAAAGACAAAGATTCCGTTTCTCTCCCAGACTATCATTACTGTACTTGTAAATCAAAGAACGATGATAAGTAGCCATCGCATATTGGGGAGTATATGGTTCTATTTTCGTCAACCGGAGATCATTCACTTTCAGGGCATCCTCATACTGGCGTTGATCGCGAAATGATGCTTCACGCATCAGCAGGTATTCTTCCGATTCCGGAGGCAATATAGCATATAATGAATCTCTATATGCCTGCGAGATACTCCAATAACGTCCCGAAAGGGTTTTATCCTGTGTATAAACGCCCAACTCGCCATACACATGGTCAAAGCAGGTGTAATAATCGGCTATTAAACGAGGAATGATTTTCCGACGGTCTACCGATTCCAGCACATCAAGAGACTCTTTATACATTCCAGTTGATGATAATAATAGCGAAAGCTGCAACTGACTTTCTATCTTCCGGTCCGTATCACGCAAGCGCTCTGCAATCCGGATATTTTCATTCAAATAGTGAATTGCAGAGTCGCAGATAAAGGCTTTATATTCTTTGTATATCTGACTGTTCAGATTGTACTGTTCCGCGGAATTAGGTTCTATTCCGTGTGTCAGTTCTTTAAGGTGCTTGATACGTGATTCACGTTGAACCACATAAATTTCATGTTCTTGAATCGTCAAATCAAGCACATTCAACAGTGAGTCCAAGGTCTTATCGGCCCGGGTATATAGTGGAAAAGAGAGAAGTAAAAGAAATATCAGGTACTTTTTTTTCATCGGAGTATTAAACTTTAATAGAAGATTACAAGACTAATAAAGACAAATGTAGAGAAAATCTTCGTATTTTAAAGAATAAAACGGCTAGAAATTAAAAGTACATCTATTCTACTATTCCACTAATTACTGCCAATAACAGCTGGTCACACTTTGCTTATCCCTATAAAACAACTTTGCTTTTACAACAGCAGCCTGACAGGCTACGGGAGTCTCCCATAGCTCCGACTCAACCGTCGGTTCAGTCCCATCCGTCGTATAGCGTATCTGTGCTCCTTCGATAGAAGTATTTGCATACAGAAGTCCGTCCCGAATGGTGAGTCCGGGATGAGGCAAACGGAAGTTTACCCCTATCCGGCTCCAATAAGGCATTTCCTTTACACTGATTTTTTCATAGAACAGTGCCAGATCCCGGTCAAAGGTTTGCTGCTCGGCTGCACCAGAAAGGGTTTCCCAATCCGGATGCGCATTCCAGCCACGCTCTACCAGTCCCATCACTTTAGGGAACGTATAATATTCTACCCATTGAAATCCTCGAATTGTTTCGGCAAACAGTTGTGCCTGTACCCCTTTTATTTGTTTCCTGCCGGAGGCAGTCAATGTCGTTTTTCCTTTTCCCGCGGAACTGATCTCAACCGGATTGCCCGCCATATCCGTACGTGAAGAACGATAGACATCGAACGGAAGCATGGAGAATGCTTTGGATTCATCTACATAGCCACCCCAAAAGTGTCCCGGTTCATCGGGATGAGCATCATAAGCCAAATCCAGATAGAAGTTATTCACATTGCAGAGGATGACCGGATAACCGTTATTGGCTATCTGATAAGGTATTTCATCCTCTTTCCATTCCGGAACAGTTTTCCACGAATTGATACCGGCTGCCCGTTGGGATAAATAAGTAGGGATATTCCTAAAATAATAAAATTTAAGGCAACTAATTCATTGCGAGTTAGTTGCCTTTTTTGTATCTTTAAGCATTCCCCCCAAAAAACGGTTTGACGGCCAAAACGGGGGTAATTAAAAATAAAAACACATGGTAAAGATACAAAAAATCTCAGAAATCGAACCTTGTTTAGGTTTTACCGAGTTCGATATGCTTAAAAAATATCGTCAAAGTTTTGCAACGAGTGAATTAGGTCGCCTCCATTCTCTGTTCCCTTTCTCGGAACTGGCCCGACAAATGCATTTGAAGTCCTCTCCTTTTGGGCGTAAAAGTTATTTTTCTCCCGAAGGTAAAATAGCCTTGATGGTCTTGAAGTCCTATACCAACTTTTCCGATGCACA